>NZ_JBEZEH010000068.1:0-29653 GCF_040648775.1 Micromonospora sp. NPDC049089 | reverse complement strand
CTCACTTCCCCCCGCGGCTCCGGGCCCGGCGTAACCTCTCCGCCGGCCCGGTAGCCGCACGGTCAGCTCGGCGCCCAACTGGGGCGTTGCAGCAGACTGACGAATTCCACGAGCAACCGCTCGCGCAGCGCCGATGGCGCGGCGTCGAGCAGTGTGTTCACCAGTGCCATCCGCTCCGGCAGCGGTCCCGCGTCCGACCCCTCCTCGCCACCCAGGCCCAGCCCGGCGGCCAGACCGATGATCAGGTCCGGGGTCAGCGCCTCGGGGGTCAGCGCGCCGACCAGTGCCGCCAGCTCGGCGGGCAGCCGCACCGGGCCGGCGGCCCTGGCTGCGGCCACCGCGGCGGTCAGGTCCGGCCCGAACTCGGCGACCCGGGGCGCGACAGCGGCGGTCACCGTGAGGTGCACGCTGGCGGGCAGGCCGTCGTACGACAGCTGGGGTTGGGTGTGCCAGCCCCGCGCGGTCAGCTCGTCGACCAGGACGAACAGGTCGGGGCCACCGTCGGTGGCGGTGAAGCAGACGACTGTCGACTCCGGCTCGGCCATCAGCCGCAGCCCGTCGACGGCGCGGACCGCGTCGGCCAGCCCGGCCACCGCGTCCCGGGTGAGGGCGGTCAGCCGCAGGTAACCCTCGTCGCCGAGGTGCCGCAACGTGGCGTACGCGGCGGCGATCGGGCCGCCCGAGCGGGTGGACGCGATCACCGGATTGATCATGGTGTAGCCGGGCCAGTCGGCGTACGCGAAGTACTGCGGGGCGCGCAGCGTGGCATCGCGGTGCAGCAGCACCGACACGCCCTTCGGCGCGTACGCGTACTTGTGCAGGTCGACCGAGATGGAGGTGACCCCGGGCACCGCGAAGTCGAACGGCGGCACCGGCTCCCCGAGCCGACGCAGGTACGGCAGGGTCCAGCCGCCGAAGCAGGCGTCCACGTGGCAGCGCACCCCGGCCTCGGCCGCGGCGGCCGCGATCTGCGTGACCGGGTCCACCACCCCGTGCGCGTACGACGGCGCGGAGCAGGCGACCAGCACCGTCTCCGGGCGGATCGCGGCGGCCATCGCGGCCGGGTCGGGACGCAGCGTCTCCGGGGAGACGGGCACGACGTCCAGCGCCACCCGCAGGTAGTGCGCCGCCTTGGCGAATGCCGCGTGTGCGCTCGACGGCACCACGATCCGGGGTTCGGAGATCTCCGGGTGGGCGTCCCGGGCGGTCTTGACGGCGAGGATCAGTGACTCGGTGCCGCCGCTGGTGACGCTGCCGACGACGTCCGGGGCGGTGGTGCCGGGGCCGGCGCCCAGCACCCGGCCGGCGGCGCCGACAAGCGCGTTCTCCATGGCCAGCAGGGACGGGAACGCGGTCGGGTCCAACCCGTTGACGTGCGCGCTCTCCCGGTGGGCGGCGGCGGCCAGCTCGTCCAGCCCTGGGACGGCCGGGTCGTAGACGTAGGCGAACAGCCGTCCCCCGTGGGTGGGCGCGTCACCCGCCCGCAGTTTGCGCACCTCTTCCAGAACCTCTTCCGCCGGAACCCCGGTGGCGGACAGTGCTCCGGCCTCAACCCTGCTCTCGTCGATCATGGGGTAACGGTGCCCTTCTCGTGGCGGTCAACGCTCTCGTCCCCCAGCACAACTCCATGATCGACCAGGTCGCTGTGGGCGGTGAGGGTGTACTGGCGGAGCAGGAGGATCGGCGGGGCGATCAGCAGGGCCGGGATCAGCGTGAAGCCGAGGAGGACGCCCAGCCTCGCCGTGTCGGACTGGGCCGCCGCCGAGCCGGTGTCGGAGGACACGTAGCCGGAGAGCTGGAGCACCAGTCCGTAGATGCCCGGGCCGAGCGCCAGGCCGAAGGTCTCACCGGCGGTCCACAGCCCGGTGAAGACGCCCGCCTGCCGTCGGCCGGTGCGCGCCGTCTCGTGCGCGATGCAGTCCGGCAACATCGCCAACGCGAAGACCTGCTGTCCGGCGTACCCCACGCCGATCAGCGCGACCAGGAGATAGATGGCGACCGCCGGCAGCACCGGCGCAGCGACCAGGGCGAAGGCCCCGACGGCAAGGATCAGCGAGGCGACCACCAGGGCGGTGCGCTTGCCCAGCCGGGCACCGATCCGGCTCCAGACCGGCATCACCAGCAGCGCCGGCCCGACGAAGCAGACGAAGAGCAGGGTCGGCCCGCTCTCCTCGTCGCGCAGGATCTGCCCCGCGAAGTAGTTGACCCCGGCCAGGATCGTCGCCACCCCGGCGGACTGCACCACGAAGCAGATCAGCAGTGCCCGGAACGGACGGTTGGCGCCGGCCACGGCGAGCTGGGCGCGCAGCGTCGGCTCGCTCTCGCCCACGGTGCCGGTCGGCGCGGACCGGGTGCCCAGGAACGCGCCGAGGGCGCCGAGGGCGATCAGCACCGCCACGAACAGGCCCATCCAGCGGTGCCCGGCCACGCCGTCACCACCGGCGCTGACCACCAGCGGCGCGACCGCGCCGGAGACCAGGATGGCCAGCGCCAGCACCGCGATCCGCCAGGTCATCAACCGGGTTCGCTCGGCGTAGTCGCCGGTCAGCTCCGCCGGCATCGCCACGTACGGCACCTGAAAGAAGGCGAACGCGGTGGCGGTGGCGAGGAAGGCGAACGCCACGTACGCCGCAGCGCCCGAGCCGTTACCGAACGGCGCGGCGAAGATCGACGCGAACAGGACGGCGAGCGCGAGGCCGGCGACGAGCAGGTACGGCCGGCGGGCGCCCCACCGCGACCGGGTGCGGTCGGAGATCCGCCCGGCGACCGGGTTGACCAGCACGTCCCAGGCCTTGGGCAACAGCACCAGCAGCGCGGCCAGCCCGGCGGCCACGCCCAGCGTGTCGGTCAGGTACGGCAGAAGCAGCAGACCGGGCACGGTGCCGAACGCTCCGGTCGCCAGGGAGCCGAGCGCGTAGCCGGCGTGCACCCGTCGAGGCAGCGAGCCGGGGCCCGGCGGCGTTTTCATGGGGCCGAACATTACTCACGTTCAGTCGGGGGTCACATCCCCTCATCGGGCGACCAGCCCGCCGCCGCGATGTCCACACCCTCGCCGCGCAGCGGCACCCCCTCGGCCCGCAGTCGGGACCGCGCCTCCCGCTCGTGCCCCGGCGGCAGTCGACCACTCGCGGTCACCACCCGATGCCAGGGCACCGAGCCCCCGTGCCGGGCCATGATGCTGCCGACCAACCGGGCCGAGGCGCGGCCCGAGCGCTCGGACAGCGCGTCCGCCACCGCGCCGTACGACATGACCCGGCCCTCCGGGATCCGCTCGACCAGGTCGAGAACCGCCTCGACGTACTCGTCTGGAGTCACAATCCGCCACGATATGGGAACGCCGCCGGGCGGTGCGGCGGTGACCACGCAGAATGGTCGGGTGCGAGACGCAGTCACGACGGCCCGGCGGGTCGTCGTCAAGATCGGATCCTCCTCGTTGACCACCGCCACCGGCGGGCTGGCCGACGAGCGCGTCGACACGCTGGTCGACACCCTCGGTCGACTCACCGCCGAGGGGCGCGAGGTGGTGCTGGTCTCCTCCGGCGCCATCGCCGCCGGGCTCGCCCCGCTCGGGCTGTCCCGACGCCCGCGCGACCTGGCCACCCAGCAGGCCGCCGCCAGCGTCGGGCAGGGGCTGCTGATCGGCCGGTACGCGGCCAGCTTCGCCCGGCACGGCCGCACCGTCGGGCAGGTGCTGCTCACCGTCGACGACGTGACCCGGCGAGCCCACTACCGCAACGCGTACCGGACGCTGCGCAAGCTGCTCGACCTGCGGGCGGTGCCGATCGTCAACGAGAACGACACGGTGGCCACCCAGGAGATCCGCTTCGGCGACAACGACCGGCTGGCCGCCCTGGTGGCCGCGCTGGTGCACGCCGACCTGCTGGTGCTCCTCTCCGACGTGGACGCGCTCTGGACCGGCGACCCCACCAACCCGCGCTCGACCCGGATCCCCGAGGTGCGCGACGACACGGACCTCGCCGGCATCACCATCGGCGGGACCGGCCGGTCCGGCGTCGGCACCGGTGGCATGGTGACAAAGGTCGAGGCCGCGCGGATCGCCACCGGCTTCGGCATCCCGGTGGTGCTCACCGCCGCCGACCTGGCCACGCCCGCGCTGGCCGGCGAACCGGTCGGCACGCTCTTCCACCCGCAGCGGCAACGCCCAACGGCCCGGTTGTTCTGGCTGGCCCACGCCACCTCACCCCGGGGCCGGCTGCACCTCGACCCGGGCGCGGTCGCCGCCGTCGTCGGGCGGCGCAAGTCGCTGCTCCCGGCCGGCATCACCGCCGTGGACGGCACGTTCACCGCCGGCGACCCGGTGGACCTGGTGGACACCGCGGGCGCGCCGGTCGCCCGAGGGTTGGTCAACTACGACGCGGTGGAGCTACCCGGGCTGCTCGGCCGCTCCACGTCCGAACTCGCCGCGGCGCTCGGCCCGGCGTACGAACGAGAGGTCGTCCACCGCGACGACCTGGTGCTGCTGTAAGCCAACTGCCAGCTGAGGAGTAGTCGATGAGCGTCGTCGAGCAGGCGAAGCGGGCGCGGGACGCCGCCGCCGACCTGGCCACTGCCACCCGTACCGTCAAGGACGCGGCGCTGGTGGCGATGGCCGACGCGCTCGTGGCGCGTACCCCGGAGATCCTGAGCGCGAACGAGACGGACCTGGCGGCCGGCCGTGAGGCCGGGCTGAGCGCGGCCGTGCTGGACCGGCTCGCGCTCGACGCGGGTCGGGTCGCCGGGATCGCCGACGCGCTGCGTGAGATGGCCGCGTTGCCCGACCCGGTCGGCGAGGTGGTCCGCGGGTCCACCCTGCCCAACGGCCTGGAGCTGCGCCAGATCCGGGTGCCGTTCGGGGTGGTCGGCATCATCTACGAGGCGCGGCCCAACGTGACTGTGGACGCCGCCGGGATCTGCCTCAAGTCCGGCAACGCGGCGCTGCTGCGCGGGTCGTCGTCGGCCGCGCACTCGAACGCCGCGCTGGTCGCGGTGCTGCGTGACGCCGTCGCCGGGGCCGGTCTGCCCGCCGACGCGGTGCAGTTGCTCGACGCCAGCTCCCGTGACTCGGTCAAGGAGCTGATGCGCGCCCGGGGTCTCGTCGACGTGCTCATCCCGCGCGGTGGCGCGTCGCTGATCCGCACAGTGGTCGAGGAGTCGACAGTGCCGGTGATCGAGACCGGGGTGGGCAACTGCCACGTCTACGTCGACGCCGCCGCCGACCTGGCGAAGGCCGTCGCGGTGACGCTGAACGCCAAGACGCAACGCCTGTCCACCTGCAACACGGCCGAGTCGCTGCTGGTGCACGCGAGCATCGCCGACGCGTTCCTGCCGCTGGTGCTGGCCGCGTTCGCCGAGGCGGGGGTGACAGTGCACGGCTCACCCGAGGTGGCCGCCCACTCCGCCGCAGTGGTCCCGGCCACCGAGGAGGACTACGCCACCGAGTACCTGTCCGCCGACATCTCGGTGGCGGTGGTGGACTCGCTGGACGCGGCGGTCGCGCACATCCGCCGCTTCGGCACCGGCCACACCGAGGCGATCGTCACCGACTCGGCGAGCGCGGCCCGTGACTTCGTCGCGCGGGTGGACGCGGCGGCGGTGATGGTGAACGCGTCGACCCGGTTCACCGACGGCGGCGAGTTCGGCTTCGGTGCGGAGATCGGCATCTCCACCCAGAAGCTGCACGCTCGCGGCCCGATGGGCCTGCCCGAGCTGACCAGCACCAAGTACGTCGTCACCGGCGACGGTCACGTGCGCTAAAGCCCCTACCCTCGCCCTCCCGCGCCCGCGCCGCCCGCCCTCTCCCGCGATCTTGCAGTTACTGTCCCGGCATAAGGGGCATTTATGCGCAAATCCGCGACAGAAACTGCAAGATCGCCGAGGTTGGAGGGCCGGGGCGGGGCCGGGGCGGGGCCATGGCCCGGCCGGGGCGGGGCCATGGCGCGGGCGGCTCAGCGGGGTGGCGCGGGGCGGGCCGCCCGGATCGCGGCCAGCGTGGCGTGCACGTCGAACTGGTGGCCGTCGTCGCTCTCCCAGCCGCCGTCGCTGCGCTGGGTCTCGGCCAGCCGACGCAGCGCCCGCACCATGATCCAGTCCTGTGGGTCGACGCCGGCGCGGCGCAACGTGGCCGCCAGCCACGCCACGTCCCCGGGGGACATCTTCGGCATCCGCTCGGCGAGCGCCACCTGGATCCGGGCGGACTCCTGGAACATCTCCTGCCGGTGCAGCACGGCCGCGCTCAGCCAGCCCGCCGCGAGGTACGACGGCCAGCTACCGTCCGGGCGCAGCCGCGCGGCGAGCGAGTGGGCCGCCGCCTGCACCACCCCGGCGTACGCCCCACCGACCCGGTGGTCGAGCGGACCCGACGCCCGGGCGTCCAGCCCGGCGACGGTGAGCCAGAAGCCGGCGTTGGCCGACACGAGGAACCCGGCCTCCGGGTCGCCGGGACGGGCCCACTCCGGCGCCGAGTCGGCCAGCGACGCGTCCTCTTCCCAACCGCCGTCGGCCTGCTGCCGGGACGCCAGCCAGTCCAGTGCGCGGCGGGCGGCGGGACGGCCGAGCGCCCCCAGGTCGTCAAGCTCGACGAGCCGGAAGCAGGTGGCGTCGATCGAGGCGACCTCGCCACCCCAGGTGGCCGGCCAACCGCCGTCCGGTGACTGGCCCACCTCGGCCGTCTCCAGCAACTCGGCGGGCACGGCGGTGCCGTTGCGGAGCCAGGAGAGGCGGGCGCGTTCCACCGCATCCCCGTGCGCCACGACGAACCCGATCGCGGCTTCCAAGTCGACCACGGCGGAGACGCTACCTGCGCAGACGCGATGCCGCCTCGGAGAATCGGCCAGCCCGGGATGGCTGCGTCGCTCCGGCCGGACGGCCGCTCGGCGTCATCTGCGTCGATTTGCCGGGGCGGTCGCGCGGGCCGCCCCGGCGCGGCGGCGTGGCCGCGCCAGGGCCGCCCCGGCTCGATCGGTCAGTACGCGGGCAGCGACGGGTCGATCTGCTTGATCCAGGAGAGCACGCCGCCCTGCACGTGCACGGCGTCCTTGAAACCGGCTGCCTTGAGCGCGGCGAGCGCCTCCGCCGAGCGGACGCCCGACTTGCAGTGCAGCACGATCTGGCGGTCCTGTGGCAGCTTCGCGAGGGCCTCACCGGAGATGATGTCGCCCTTGGGGATCAGGGTGGCGCCGGGGATCTGGACGATCTCGTACTCGGCCGGCTCGCGTACGTCGACGAGGAAGATGTCCTTGCCGGCGTCCTGCCACTCCTTGAGCTCCAGTGCGGTGATGGTCGAGTCGAGCGTCGCCTCCTGGGCCTCCTCGGAGACCGCGCCGCAGAAGTCCTCGTAGTCTTCGAGCAGGTCGGTGACCGTCGGGTTGTCGCCGCAGAGCGCGCAGTTCGGGTCCTTGCGGACCTTGATCTTGCGGTATTCCATCTCCAGGGCGTCGTAGACCATCAGGCGGCCGACCAGCGGCTCACCGATGCCGGTGAGCAGCTTGATCGCCTCGTTCACCTGGATCGAACCGATCGATGCGCAGAGCACGCCGAGCACGCCGCCCTCGGCGCAGGAGGGAACCATGCCGGGCGGCGGCGGCTCCGGGTAGAGGCAGCGGTAGCAGGGGCCGTGCTCGGCCCAGAACACCGACGCCTGGCCGTCGAAGCGGTAGATCGAGCCCCAGACGTACGGCTTACCCAGCAGCACCGCCGCGTCGTTCACCATGTAGCGGGTGGCGAAGTTGTCGGTGCCGTCGACGATCAGGTCGTACTGGGCGAAGATCTCGCGGACGTTCTCGCGGTCCAGCGCGGTGTTGTGGATCTCCACCTTGACCAGGGGGTTGATCTCGCGGATCGACGCGGCGGCCGACTCGGCCTTGGACCGGCCGATGTCGGAGACGCCGTGGATGACCTGGCGCTGGAGGTTCGACTCGTCGACGGTGTCGAAGTCGATGATGCCGAGCGTGCCGACCCCGGCCGCGGCGAGGTACAACAGGGCGGGCGACCCGAGGCCACCGGCGCCGACACAGAGCACCCGGGCGTTCTTCAGCCGCTTCTGGCCGGTCACCCCGACGTCCGGGATGATCAAATGGCGTGAGTAGCGGCGGATCTCGTCTACGGTCAGCTCGGCGGCGGGCTCGACGAGCGGGGGCAACGACACGGTGGACTCCCCGGGATCGGCGGTGTGAACCGCGCCATTGTTGCTCGCGGGAGCCCTCCTCGGCCATGAGGGACGACACGTGGTCCGGTATGCGGGAGCGGGAATAACCGACGACCCGGCGGATCAGGGGACGATGTCCCCCGCGTAGCGACGACCGTCGAGGTACGGCCAGGCGTTGGCGACGCAGCCCTGCAGCCCGTACGTCTGCTGCTGCATCACCGGGGCGGGCTCCCCCGGGCCCGGACACGCCTCGTGCTCCTTGCCGAACTCGTGGCCCACCTCGTGGTTGATGACGTAGGTCCGGTAGGTGTCCAGCGGGGCGCCGTAGTCGGGGACCGCCTCCATCCAGCGGGCCAGGTTGATGATGACCTGACCGGGCAGGCGACAGGAGGTGTAGCGCTCGGTGGTCAACCCGCCCTCGGCGCACATCCGCTCGGACGTGACCGGGGTGGCCAGGTAGATGGTGAAGTCGGCGGCCCCGGCGTCGGCCACCCGTTGCACCCGCAGTTCCTCGGACGCGATCCAACTGCGCGGGTCGGTCAGCACCTCGTCAACTCGGGAGGCGAACACGTCGGCGTCCTGGCCGGCGCCGCGTTCCACGACGACCCGGTATCGGTGCAGCGGCCCGTCCGTGCCGTACACCGGTGTCTCGCCGTCGGCTGCCGTGAAGCGTCCCGCTCCGACCGACGGATAGCCGGTGGGCGCCGGGTGCGCGGCCGCCCCACCTCCGTGGCCCATTCCGCCCTGCGTGGTGGCCGGAGGCTCGACCGACGGTTCGCCGCCCCGGCTCACAGTCACCCCGATGGCGCCTGCGAGCACGAGGAGACCGAGCAGCATGCTGCGACGACGACGCCGGTGCATCCGGACGAACGCGGGACGCGCATCCCGCAACGCCGAGCTGGGCTCGGGCGGCCGGGGCGGGCCGTAAGGGGACGACGGCGTCATAGGATCAAGCCTGCCAGATTATTCGGGCATTTCTCCGTTTTCGCCGCTATTGCCGCAAGACGCCTGATGGAGGGGTCAATGGTCGGCGTGTCGTACTCAGAGGGCGGGGCCCGTGTACCGACGCCCGTTCAGGTATGGCCAGGGGTTGACCCGGCAGCCGTCGAGGAACAGCGTCTGCTGCATCATCACCGGAGCCTGCCGGCCCTTGCCGGGGCAGCGCTCGTGCCGATGCCCGAGCTGGTGACCCACCTCGTGGTTGACCACGTACGTCCGGTAGACCGTCAACGGCACGCCGGCCGAGACGAAATGCGGCACTGACAACCGCCACCGATCCAGGTTGATGATCACCTGGCCGGGCGCCCGGCAGGACGTGTACGGGCGGCCGCCGATCCGGATGTCGACCCCACCCTTCGCGCACATCCGACCCGCGGTGCGGGCGGTGGCCAGGTAGACGGTGAAGTCCCGAGGCCCAGCCCCCGGCACCTGCTGGAGCCGCAACCTGCCGCTGTCGACCCAACTGCCCGGCCCGGCCAGCGCCGCCTCCACCGCCTCGGCGAACTCTGTGACGTCCTCCGCACTGCCCGACTCCACAGCGACCCGGTAACGCCGCAGCTCACCCGCCCGACCCAGCACCGGGCCGGAACGGGCGTCGTAGCCGAACCCGCCCGTGCCGGCGCTCGGAACCGCGCCCGGCACCCGCAACACCGGGGGCGGGCTCGGCGTGACCGGGGGCGGGCTCGGCGTGACCGCGCCGGAGGGCGAAGGGGCGGGCGGCAGCGGCCCGGCCACCAGCGGCGGCGGCGCGCTAATCTCCTCGGCGGCCAACCGCTCAGCGCCCGGATGTCCACCCGGCCCTTCAGCGATCACGGTCACCGCCGCGCCGACGGCCACCACCACCGCCACCAGTTGGGCGACCAGCGCGAAACGTCGCCGACGGCGAGCAGAATGGCGCGCTGAGCTGAGCATCCAGGTCAGCCTGCCAGATCAGACCGCCCCGCGGCGTCCCCCGTTTCGGTGAGCAGGCCGACCACCGCGCGGGCGACCAGCCGGGGAACCTCCAACTGCGCCACATGGCCGACGCCCTCGAGCATCATCAATCGGCTGTCCGGAATGAGCCGGGCGGTCTGCGGCCCGACCCGCACGTCGACCAGACGGTCCTGCAGACCACCCACCACAAGGGTCGGTGCGCGTACCGCCTCGGCCAGGCGCCACAGCGACCCCGGCCCCCGCAGGTACGCCCGCAGGAAGCTGGAGACCAGCCCACGGAACGTCCGGACGTACGCGGCGGCGTAGTGCTCAGCCTCGTACCGCACCCGGATCTCCTCCAGCGCCTCTGCCCGGCGCTGATCGCAGATCCGGCTGAGGTCGGCGACGCACGCCTCCAGCACCTGCTGGGCCATCACCTCGGGGGCAAGCTGGGTGAGATGCCGGGCGACCAGCCGCTCACCTCGGGGAATGGCGAGCACCGGCAGCATCCGCCCCTGCAACGAGCGCCGGAAATCCAGGAACGGCAGCGCCGGGGAGATCAGGGTGAGGGTGCGGACCAGATCCGGCCGGAGCGCGGCGACCTGGACCGCGACCGCGCCGCCCAGCGAATTGCCGAACAGGTGCACCGGCCCTCGACCGGTTTGCTCGATCCAGCGGACGACCAGATTCGCGAAGGCCGGAATCGTGTAGCTCGGGCCCGGCTCGCTCCGGCCGAAGCCGGGCAGGTCGATGGCCTGACCGTCCAGCCGGTCGGCGAGCAGACCGGCCAGGTCGGTCCAGTTCTGCGACGACCCGCCCAACCCGTGCACGTACAACGCCGGCTCCGCCCCGGCAGCGGTGGCGGGGGTGTCCCGGACGTACGTGACCCGGCCGTCGAGGCGGACCTCCCGGCCCGGCCATGGCGGCGGAACGCGGTCGTCGGGGAGCAGGTGGTCCGGCCAGAGGGTGGCGCGTCTCATTGCTCCAGTCTGCCTCGAACCACTCAGGACAGCAGCGCCTCAAGCCGACGGTTGACCGCCGCCAGCGTCGCCCGGACCACCGCCTGACGCGGATCACCCGCGACCAGGGCCGACCCGGCGAGCTGCTCGACCCAGCCCTCACAGACCAGCAGCGCCACAACGGTGGCCACCTCGCAATTGCCGAAGGGCACCACAGCGGCGTGCTCGACGAAACAGCGCCCCCGCTCGGCGTTCTCGGCACCGCGCAGCAACTCGTCCACAGCGGCCGCCGCCGCCACCGCGCAGAGCCGCAACACGTAGCCGTCCACCGCCGGCCCGGTGGCGTACCCGGAGGCGCTGTCGCCCCCGGCCAGCAGCCGGACCTCCACGTTCGCGTCCAGGCCGAAGGTGCTGACCTGCACGTGGTCGATCACCACCCGGGGCCCCGGCGTACCGCCGGTCTCCAGCGGTCGCGACGGCGCCGACTCCGTCGTGGTCACCTGACCACCGGAGTACGACGTGCCCAGCGTCGCCGGGCTACCGGTCGCGGCGCCGGCCGGCGCGGACGAGACCGACCCTGGTTCCTCCACCGTGGCGCGCCCCCGGTGCGGAGCGTTCGACCGGCGGCGGCGCGTCGGGTCCGTGCCGGTCCGCTGCTCCGGCCCGGCCGGCAGGGACTCGACCCGACCGCTTGACGGGCGGGCGACCGTCGGCGGCTCGGCCGACCGAACCTCGCCGGGATCGCGCGAAGCCGCGTTTCGAGTCTCCGGGGTACGCCGCTCGGCGGGCTCGGCCGCGCGACGGCGAACCGGTGGTGGTGGCGTGCTGGGCAGGCCGGGCACGTTCTGCGGGGCCGCGGCCAACCCCATCCGCTCCTGGAGCAGCCGGGCCACCTGCCGGCTCACCTCGGCCGGGTCGGCACCGTCGGCCAGGTCCAGTCGCAGACTGTGCGCCCCCGCCGGAGTGCGGCGCAGGGCCGCGTCGCGGACACCGGCCACCTCCCGGACGGCGTCCAGGATCGCGTTGACATCGAACCCCTCGGGGCGCTCGCGCAGCGGGGCTGGCTCGTCGTCCCGGCGCAGGTGAGTGGCGATGCGGGCGAGTTCCGGAGTTTCGGCGGGTGGCTCCACGGCTGGCGGCTCCGGCACGACGGGCACGTCTGGTTCCGCGGGGACGCGCTGCGGCAGCACCACCGCGCTCGCAGCCGACTGCCGGCCATCGTCGGCCGGGGACGTCGGGTCGGGAGCGGATCGGCGCGCCGCGTAGGCGGAGGCGGAGGCGGACGTCGGTGCGGACTGATCGCGGCGGCCGGAACCCTTGGGGTTGGTTGGCGGAACCGCTGCGGTGGAGGGCAGGGTGGCGTCAGTCGATGGCGAGCCGTTCACCGGCGCGGCCGGTGTGGGCGGCTCGACGGGCGACGGGCCGGGCTCGGGTGTCGCCGGCCGGAGCCGGAACGGCCCGGTCGGTCGGACGTCGGGCCGGGACCGGCCAGGCGTCTCGCCTCCGTCGCCCCCACCGGTGCTGGCCGACCGGCTGGCCGGCCACGACGGGCGCTCGACCGGGGTGGCCGGGAGCCGGCCCTCGGACCAGTCCGGCCGCTCGGCCCCGGAACTGCTCGCCGTCGGCGAACCGCTGGTCCAGGACGAGCGCTCCGCCACCAGCGACGGGCCTGCCGGAGCCGGTGGCGCGTCGGTCAGCGTGGGAGGTGGCCCGGCTGGAGCCGGAGGCGGTCCGGCGGGTGCCGAAGGTGTCGCCTCGGCCGGTACGGGCGGGTCGGCCGATGCGGGGCTGGAGGCCCAGGAGGGTCGCGTCGGCGGGGAACTGGCCGGTGCCGGATCGGCGCCGCCGGCCCAGGACGGTCGCGTCGCCGCCGCGCCGGTGGCGGGCGGTTCGGAACCGCCGGCCCAGGACGGGCGTACCGGCGGCACACTGGTCGCCGCCTCGGACCCGCCGGCCCAGGACGGCCGTACCGGCGGCAGGCTGGTCGGCGTCGGATCGGACCCCCCGGCCCAGGAGGGCCGCGCGGGCGATGCGTTGGTGGGGTCGGGATCGGCCCCGCCAGCCCAGGACGGTCGGTCGGACCGGGGTCCGCCGGTCGCCCCGGAACCCGCCCAGGACGGCCGGTCAGCCGGCGGACCACTGGTCGGCGTCGGCGTCGCGCCACCCGCCCACGACGGACGGTCAGCCGGCGGACCACTGGTCGGTTCGGCGGGACGTTCCGGGGTGGACGCGGATTCGACCCGGCCGGGTTCGTACGGACGGGGCACCTCGGCGCGCACCGGCTCGTACGGACGGGGCACCTCGGCGCGCACCGGCTCGTACGGCTGGTGGGGTTCGCCGACCCAGTCCGGCGCCGACTCGTCCCGTGCAGCCGGGCCAGTCGGCTCGTCGTCCTGGCGGGACCAGGGCGGGGCCCATCCGCCACCCCAGCTCGGGCGGTTCCAGCTCGGCCCCGACCAGTCGGGCTCGGTGGCCGACGACTCCCCGGCCCGGTGCGTTTCGCCGGGACGCTGCGCGTCCCCTGTGCGATGCGCCTCGCTGGCGCGATGCGTGTCTGCCGGGCGGGAACCCTCGGAAGCGCGACCGGGCTCGCCCTCGTCGGCGGAGGCGGCCGGCCCCGGGTTGCGTCCCGAGGTGGCTGCGGGCTCGGGTGCGAGCGGGTCCCGCCAGTCGCGTGGGGCGGTCGGACTCTCGTCGGCGGCCAGCCGCTCGGCGATCGGCGCGTGGAAACCGGGTGGAACCTCGAAACCCGACGCCGCGGTGCCGACGGGTGGCACCTGGACGGCCGGCGGGGCCGAGGTGGGTAAGCCGGGCTCGGCCCAGCGGGCACGGTGCGCGGCAGCCGGATCGGCGCTGGAGTGTGGGGCGGGGCCCGGGTCGGACTCGACGGCACCCTGCTCCGCTGGCGGTGCGGGACGTTGGGCGGGCACCACGAGCCGGTCGCCGGCCGCCCCGAGGCGACCCTCCTCGGGCAGCCCGGGCGGTGCGCTCACCGGCGTGGGGCGCCCCGAGGGCGGTTCGAGACCGGGGTGGTGGACGCCGTTGACGTCGTCCGGGTGGTGCACGCCGTTGACCTGGTGGCCGTTGGTGCGGGCCGGCGACTCCGGCTCGCCCGACCGCCCCACCAGCGGCGATGGCAGGTCACCGTGCCGTGTCGAGGAGGTCCGCCAGCCCGACGCGGGGTCGGGCTGCCAGCGCGGCGCCTCATCCCGGGCGTCCTCGTGGTCGGCGGCTCGGGGCCACCCACCCGCCTGAGGCGCCCACCCACTGACGGAACGGCTCGGGTCGTCGTGCTGACCCGCTCCGTCACCGTGATCTCCCGGGGTGGCGGCTCCGGGTTGCCCTGTTTCACTCACCGCGCGCTCCTTGGTCGCCCCCGCTGAGGCTACCGTGTGCCGAGAGTGGCGATAAGTTACAGCGGCGGGCCATTTCCACGACCGAGGTCACGGGCCTCGCCCGGTCTGGGGGGAAAATGCCGGCTCGTACGGAGAACTCGGAGGATCCCATGACCGCTGCGGGGAACGGTGCACAGACCGCTGGCCGGCCCACCCGCCTGCCTCGCTCCGCGCGTCGTAAGCAGCTTCTCGCTGCGGCGCAGGAGGTGTTCGTCGCGCAGGGCTACCACGCCGCCGCGATGGACGACATCGCCGAGCGGGCCGGGGTCTCGAAGCCGGTGCTCTACCAACACTTTCCCGGAAAGATGGATCTCTACCTGGCGCTGCTCGACACGCACTGTGACGCCATCGTCGCTCAGGTGCAGGATGCGATGCGCGGTACCAGCGACAACAAGGAGCGGGTCAGCGCGTCGGTACGGGCGTACTTCGACTTCGTCGACCACGAGAGCGAGGCGTTCCGGCTCGTCTTCGAATCGGACCTGCGCAACGACCCGGCCGTGCGGCAGCGGGTGGAGCGGGTCGAGCAGGGCTGCATCGCGGCGATCACCGACACCATCATCTCCGACACCGGGGTGAGCCGCGCGCACGCCGAGCTGCTGGCCTCCGGGCTGGTCGGCGCGGCGGAGACGGCCGCACAGTTCTGGCTGGCCGGCGGCCGACAGGTGCCGAAGGCCGAAGCTGAGGCGTTGGTGGCCGCGCTGTCGTGGCGGGGCATCGCGAGCTTCCCGCTGCAAGGTGAGTCAGCCTGACCGCCGGGCCCGTGATCGGATAGCCTTCGCAGGGCGGTTCTCTCGCCCCAGTTGAGGAGGCACAGTGGAGGTCAAGATCGGCGTGCAGTACGCGCCACGCGAGCTGGTAGTGGACAGCGCGCAGTCGCCGGCCGAGATCGAGCAGATCGTGACCGACGCCTTCGCCGGCAACGGCGGCACGCTCTCCCTGACCGACGAGAAGGGCCGGCGGGTCATCGTTCCGGTCGAGAAGGTCGCCTACGTCGAGATCGCCGAGGCGTCGCCCCGGGCGGTCGGGTTCACCGTCCGCTGACCGGTCCGGCCATCGCGGCAGGTCGGCACTCGGCCCGCCTGCCGCAGGCCGGAGCCGGCCAACCCGGCCGGGTGGTCAGTTGTTCAGCCCGGCGGCGGCCATTCGCGCGGTGTGCGCGGTGGTGAGCCTGCCGAACAGCCCTGGCACGTCGACCCGGCCGTCGCGTGCGATCAGCGCGGTGAGGGTGGCCCGCTCGGCGGCGACACGGCCGGCCTGGGACAACGCCTCACCCACCAGCCGTCGGGCCCACATGGAGAGCCGACCGGCCACCCGGGGGTCGTCGGCGACGGCCACCCGGATCTCCGCAGCGGCGAAGTCCGCGTACCGGGAGTCGTGCAGGACGTCCAGCACCAGCGCCCGGTCCGGTTCCTCCAGCGCGTCGGCGATCTCGCGAACGAAGTCGTCGGTGATCGCGTCGCCCACGTACGCCTTCGTGACCACCTCCGCCCAGTCCCGCGGCTCGGTCGAGTCGTGGTACGCCTGCAACGGCTCGACATAGGGCGCCATCGCATCCTCGGGCGGTACGCCCAACGCGGTGAGCCGGTCGGCGAGGCGCCGGTAGTTGGCGATCTCAGCTGCGGCCATCTCGTTCAGCGCTGCCCGGCGGCGCAAGTCGGGAGCGAGCCGGGCATCGCCCGCCATCCGCTCGAAGGCGAGCAGCTCGCCGAAGGCGACCAGACCCAACAGGTCGGCGTACGCGGAACCGGAGGCGGACACGAGCGGCAGGCTATCGCGTGGCTGCCCTCCGCGCTGACCCCCGTCGATCATGGAGTTGTGGTGCCCGGTTGCCGCATTTTTGAGCCTTTTGTCCACCACCACGACTCCATGATCGACGGGACGGGGGCGGGCGCGGGCCAACGGGGGCACGGGCGGGATGGAGAGCTGGTGTGGCGTGGGTCACAATTGCTTGCCCCGCGTGGCGAGTGGCCGACTGGGAATCGGGACGGGGGTATGCCTGTTCAGGTAACATGGAGCAGTTGCCGTGGGCGCCGATCTGATCGAAGCTCAGCCCGCGGCGCGCGTGCGGCCCGGTCCGGCTCGGCAATCTGCCGCCGACCGTGTGGCCCGCGTCATACCGAACGCGCCCTGAGGACATGACGGGCGCACCCACGAGAGGGCACCCCCACATCCACATGAGCGACCTGACTCAAGATTTGCTGGACGGCCAGGAACTGGCCCCCACCGCCCCGGTTCGACCGGAGGCCCCCACGTTCGCCGCACTCGGCGCCCGCGCCGAGACCGTCGAGGCCCTGGCCTCGGCCGGCATCACCCGCGCCTTCGCCATCCAGGAGTACGCGATCCCGATCGCGCTGCGCGGCGTCGACCTGATCGGCCAGGCGCCCACCGGCACCGGCAAGACCCTCGGCTTCGGCGTACCACTGCTCGACCGGGTCTTCGCCCCGGGCGAGGGCAGCGACGGCGTCCCCCAGGCGCTGGTCGTCGTCCCCACCCGTGAGCTGGGCATCCAGGTCGCCAAGGACCTGGCTGCCGCCGGCCGGACGCGTGGCGTCCGGGTGCTGCCGATCTACGGCGGCGTGGCGTACGAGCCGCAGATCGACGCGCTGCGCAAGGGCGTCGAGATCCTGGTCGGCACGCCCGGCCGACTGATGGACCTGCAGAAGCAGAAGCACCTCCGGCTCGACCGGGTGCACGCACTCGTCCTCGACGAGGCCGACCGGATGCTCGACCTGGGCTTCCTCGACGACGTCGAGAAGATCCTCGCGATGCTTCCGGAAGACCGGCAGACGATGCTCTTCTCGGCCACCATGCCGGACCCGATCGTCACCCTGTCGCGGCGATTCCTGCGCCAGCCGATGACGATCCACGCCGGGCACACCGCCGAGACCGGCCCGTCGCCGCAGACCCAGCAGTTGGTCTACCGCACCCACTCGATGAACAAGGTCGAGGTGGTGGCGCGCATCCTCCAGGCGGAGGGGCGCGGGCTGACCATGATCTTCACGCGTACCAAGCGGGCGGCCGACCGGGTCGCCGAGGATCTCGACTTCCGTGGGTTCGCGGTCGCCGCCGTGCATGGTGACCTCGGCCAGGGTGCCCGCGAGCGGGCGCTGCGGGCCTTCCGGGCCGGCAAGATCGACATCCTGGTCGCCACCGACGTGGCGGCCCGTGGGCTGGACGTCACAGGCGTCACCCACGTCATCAACTACGACTGCCCGGAAGACCAGGACACCTACACCCACCGGATCGGTCGTACCGGCCGGGCCGGCGCGACGGGTGTCGCGGTGACCTTCGTCGACTGGGACGACATGCCGCGGTGGCGGATCATCGACAAGACCCTCGGTCTGGAGATGCCGGAGCCGCCGGAGACGTACCACACGTCGCCGCACCTCTACACCGACCTGCACATCTCCACCGAGGTCAGCGGCACGCTGCCCACGGCCGAGCGCACCCGGGCCGGGCTGTCCGCCGAGATCGAAGAGGATCTGGGTGGGACGACCCGCTCCCGTCGGGGCGACAGCGGTGGTCGTGGCCCCCGACGCGGCGAGAGCCGTGGTGAGGGTCGCGGCGAGGGTCGCGGCGAGGGTCGCGGCGAGCGCCGTGGTCGGGGCGATGGCCGCCGCGACCGCTCCGACGCCGCCACGCCGGCCGCCGCCGAGGCACCTGCGGCCGACGCCGCCGACGAAGGCACCCGTACCCCCCGCCGTCGGCGTCGCCGCCGGGCCGGCGAGGCGGTCACGGCCGAGACGACCGCGGTGATCTCCGCCGACGCCGGTTCGTCCGAGCCGGCCACCGCGTCCGAGGGCGAGGCGTCCAAGCCGCGTCGCCGACGCCGCCGCCGTGGTGGCGGTTCCGACGCCGGTACGCCGGCCGAAGCGACAGCGGACTGACACAGCCACACCTGACATCCCCCGCACCGCCTCGCGCGGTACGGGGGATGTTCTCTTCTCCCACCCCACCTGACGAAGATGGAACGATGCCGCAACCACTGGACGCCGCCCTGACCGAGGTTCGGGCGCTGCTGCTCGACCCCGCGCTGACCCGGGCGGTCGCCGCCGGACGTCGGCGCGGTCGCCGCCCCACAGTCGAGCGGGCCGAACTGCGGCCGGTGCGGCTCAAGGCCGGGCCCCGGATGCAGATCACCACGTCCGACGGTGCTCGCCCCTACACCCGCAACCTCGCCTCCGGTCCGGAGGCCGCTGCGGCGATCGACGAACTGCTGGCCGAGCCGTTCGGCAACTGGCACGTCGAGACGGCCGACGCGACCCTTCAACTGCGGGTGACCAAGTCCGGTGAGGCGCAGGTGCACCGGGCCGCGACGTCCCGTCCGGTGGCGACGCCCACCGGGAACGACCGGGCGAAGGAATACCTGCTCGACCCCGGTGACCCGATCTTCGCCGAGATCGGCGGCTCGGCGGCCAAGCGCCGCCAGGTGGACGCGTTCCTGCGGGCCCTGGCCGCTACCCTGCCCGACGACCTGACCGGTTCACTACGGGTGGTCGACCTGGGCTGCGGCAACGCCTACCTGACGTTCGCCGCGTACCGCTACCTGACGAGTCGGGGGCTCGACGTCCACCTGGTCGGCGTGGACGTCCGGGAGGACCAGCGGCGGCGCAACACCGAGCTGGCGCAGCGGCTCGGCTGGGCCGACCAGGTCAGCTTCGTGGCCGGGACGATCGCCGACGCCGTCGTCGACCCTGCCCCCGACCTGGTGCTGGCGCTGCACGCCTGCGACACCGCCACCGACGAGGCGCTGGCCCGCGCGGTGCGCTGGGAGGCCCGCTGGGTGCTGGCCGCGCCGTGCTGCCACCACGATCTGGCGAAGCAGCTCCGCGCCCATCCCGCCCCGGCCCCGTACGACCTGCTGACCCGGCAGGGCATCCTGCGCGAGCGCTTCGCCGACGTGCTCACCGACGCGCTGCGCGCCGGGTTGCTGCGGGTGCACGGCTACCGGACCGAGGTGGTGGAGTTCGTGGACTCGCAGCACACCCCGCGTAACCTGCTGATCCGCGCCCGTCGTACCGGTGCCGGGGCGACCGAGCCACAGCGCGCGGAGTACCGCGAGCTGGTGGACCAGTGGCAGGTCACTCCCCGGCTGGAGACCCTGCTGGCCGCCGGAGAGGCACCCCAGGGCGGCTAGCGTCGGCGGTCCCGGCCACCGTTGCGCTCGCTGGTAGAACGGTCGAGGAGAGACACCCGGTCGGCGGCGGGCCGCTGGGCGGCCCAGTCACCGTCGACCGGGGCGGTCGGGAATGGCACGACCTTGCCCTCGGTCTCGGCGTTGCCGGCCGCCGCGAAGGCGTTCCAGGAGATGTCGACCAGTAGCTTCTTCACCTCGGCGTGCCGGATGGCGGCGTTGTGTTGCACCGCCATCCGGGCGCCGAGCAGGACAGCGACCAGCGTGGTGGTGATGGCGCCGGTGGCGGCCAGCACCTGGAGACCGGTCGCGGAGTCGGTGCGGAGCACCAGGACCAGCAACCAGATCCAGAACGCGGCGGCGAAGACGCCGGCCTTGGCGACGAAGAAGAGGCTCACCGCACCGGGCTGGTACGGCTGGGGGCGGCTCAATTCGGCCATGGTGCTCCTCGGCGATGGTCCGGTCGCAGGCGGCAGACGACAGACGCGATGTCGGGACGGGCACCGAGCTTAATGGAAGAACGATGAAGATCGCTCGATGCAATTTTCGTTCTGCACACACGCTTCCAGAGAAAAGTCTCGCCCACGGGACAGTTTGTGCGGTCAGTCAATTGTTTCCGGCTTCTCGCGTACTACCCTCGGAAGGCGCATCGTCCCGGTGCTCCGGCAGGGGGGAAGACACGCAGGGATGGGATCAGCCGACGTATCACCGCAGATGGCCTTTGCTCGCTTCGTCCGGCGCGCCATCGACGACGCTCGCGACGAACGTGGCTGGACCGTGACTGATCTTGCCTCGCACACGGGCGTGGGCCGCTCCACCGTCTTCCGCTGGCTGGCCGGCGACTGGCAGGACTATCCCGAGTTGGCCAAGGTGCGCGGCTTCTGCGCCGCGCTGGATCTGCCGGTCGCTGCCGCGTTCCGCGCGCTCGGCCTGCCCGACGCCGGTCCAGCGCGTCGCCGACGCCACGACGACGGCCCGGTCGAGGCCGACGTCCGGGCCATCCTGGACCGGCTGGCCGACCCCACGGTCCCCGCCGAGGAGAAGCACCACATCCGCGACCTGCTCCGCTACCTGGCCCGCCGCCCCATCCGCCGAGCCAGCTAACCCGCCCCGCCCCGCCCCGGCCCTGGGCCCCGCCCCTTGCGGCCGTTGATCATGAAGTTATTGCCACGACACGCCGAAGCGAAGGGCAACAACTTCATGATCAACGGGGCAGTGGCCCGGAGCCGGGCTAGGGGACGGTCAGGGTGAACTCGGCGGTTCGGACTTCCGCGTTCACCTGGAAGTCGAGGTAGAGGCGGTAGCGGCCCGGACCAGGGGTGGTCAACCAGAACTTGATCTGACCGTCCACCAACTCGGTCTCCGGGTGCACGTGCAGATAGCCGAGGTCGCCCTCGCGCAACGCCACCAGGTGCCCGTACGCCCCGAGGTACCGCTCCAACTGGGCTGCGCCACCAGCACCATCCACCCGGAAGGTCAGCGGCACTGTCGCCCCGGCCTGCACCGTGCCCTGGTAGCCGACGGTGAAGCCGTCCACGGTCGTCGAGGTGGCCGGCCCCGGCAGTGGACGGGGCCGGTAGTCGCCGGGGGCCACCAGGTCCGCCCCGAGGGTCACAGCGGTCTGCGCGCCGTTGTCGGCGACCACTGTGAAATCGGCGTACGCACGCCAGAGGCCGGGCTGCGCGAGGGTCAACGGCACCGACCAGGTGCCGTCCGCCGCCATGGTCGGGTGCAGGTGCTGGTAACCGGTCAGGTCCCGCCGGACGACGATGAGGTGCATCGGCTTGTCGTGCACGATGGCGAACCGGCTGATCGGCCGGCGCTGCGCGTCGCGCACCTGGAAGCGGAGCTGACCCGGGCGACCTGCCACGAACTCGGTGGCCAGGGGCACCAGGGTGAACCCGGCCGAGCTGACCGCCAGACCGCCCGGCTCGACGGCCGCGCCCTGATCGGTGGCCGTGGCGCTGCCGTGGTTGTGCGGCGCGACGCCCGGTGGGTCGGTGTGCTCGGCGGCGAACGACGGGCTGCCGGTGACCGCGCCGTTGGCGTTGAGCCGGCCGAGGCCGAAGCCGAGCAGCACCGCCAGCACCAGCCCGCCGACCACCAGCGCCAGCCGGAGGGTGCTCCGGTCCGGCTCGACGGGGCCCTGGTCAGCCACGACCGACGCCCAGCGCCTGACCGGCCTCGCCGCCAGCGATCCTGCCCGCAATGGTCCGCGCACGGGTGAAGGGCTGCTGGTCGGTCATGCCGACCACGGTACCGTCGCGCCCGGCCGGGTCAGGCCGACGCCCGGACAGCGTGGCGACCGTCGCACTCGACACCGCCCGGGAACTTTCCCACCCCGACCGGCGCAGATCGCGCCGCAGCGCTAAGCAACGCCCCGAACAGGCACGGACCGCGGCGCAGACCCGAACATCGCCGAGGGAAACCGACCTGCGGGCAGCAGGTCAGCCGGCCACGGCGAGGGCGAGCGGGAGCACGTCGGTCGCGCCGGCCCGACGCAGGGCCCGGGCCACCAGCGTCATCGTCCAGCCCGAGTCGATCAGGTCGTCGACGAGCAGCACCGGGCCGTCCAGCCCGGCCAGGGCGTCGGCCAGATCGGCCGACACGGTGAAGGCGTCGTGCAGCGCGCGTACCCGCTGGGCGCTGTTGCCGCGCGGCCCGGCCGGGCCGTCGGGGCCGGCCGCGGTGACTTCGCCGAGCAGCGGCAGCCGGCCCACTGTGGCGATCCGCTCGGCCAGCGAGCCGAGCAGCCGGGGCCGCCGCCGGGAACCGACCGCGACCACCGCCACCGGACGACGTGGCCAAGGGTTGTCGCCGTGCGCCCACGCCCTCAGCACCTCCACGACCGCGCCGGCGACGTCGTCGGGCACCGGCGCGTCCGGCGCTTCCGGGCCGACGAGGGCACGCAGCCGGCTACCCCAGCCCAGGTCGGAGAGGCGCCCGACGGCCCGGCCCGGCAGCGCCTGCTCCGCAGGGGCGATCCGGCCCTTGAGGGGTACGCCCACCGCGTCGAGCCCGGTCGGCCAGAGCTTCTTCGGAGCGATCTCCACGCCGGGTCGACCCAGGAAGGTCTGCGCGGCGGCGAGCGCTGCTGTCGACACGTCCGCGGCGAAGAGTGGGTCGGCGCACCTGTCGCATCGGCCGCAGTCGACCGCCTCGGTGTCGTCCAGGCGTTCCCGTAGATACCGCATCCGGCAGTCGGACGTCGTCGCGTACTCCCGCATGGCCTGTTGCTCGACGGTGCGCGCCTCGGCGACGCGGCGCAACCGGGCCTCGTCGTAGACCCACGGCTCGCCGGTGGCGAGCCAGCCACCGCGCACCCGGCGGACCGCGCCGTCCACGTCGAGCACCTTGAGCATCAGCTCCAGCCGGGCCCGGCGCAGGTCGACGAGGGGTTCGAGGGCCTGGGTGGAGAGCGGGCGGTCGGTGTGCAGGGCCGCCAGCACGGCTCGGACCTGCTGCTCCGGTGGGAACGCCAGCGAGGCGAAGTAACGCCAGATCGCGGCGTCCTCGACGCCGGGCAGCAGCAGCACCTCGGCGTGCTCGACGGCGCGGCCCGCGCGGCCGACCTGCTGGTAGTACGCGATCGGCGAGGGTGGCGCGCCGAGGTGGACGACGAAGCCCAGGTCGGGCTTGTCGAAGCCCATGCCGAGGGCGCTGGTGGCAACCAACGCCTTGATCTTGTTGTCGAGCAGGTCCTGTTCGGCGGCGCGCCGGTCGGCGTCGTCGGACTGCCCGCTGTACGAGGCGACCGGGTAGCCCCGGGAGCGCAGGAACTCGGCGGTCTCCCCCGCTGCCGCCACTGTCAGCGTGTAGACGATGCCCGAGCCGGGCAGCTGGTCCAGGTGGTCGGCGAGCCAGGCCAGCCGGTGCGCCGGGCTGGGCAGGTCGAGCACCCCGAGGCGCAGCGACTCGCGGTCCAGCGTGCCGCGCAGGATGAGGGCGTCGCCCAGCTGCTCGGCGACGTCCTGGGTGACCCGGGCGTTGGCGGTGGCGGTGGTCGCCAGCACGGGGGTGCGTTCGGGCAGCTCGGCGAGGAACGTCCGCAGCCGCCGGTAGTCCGGCCGGAAGTCGTGCCCCCAGTCGGAGACGCAGTGCGCCTCGTCGACCACCAGCAGGCCGGTGGTGGCGGCCAACTTCGGCAGGACGCCGTCGCGGAAATCCGGGTTGTTGAGCCGTTCCGGGCTGATCAGCAGCACGTCCACCGCGCCGGTCTGGATCTCGGCGGTGATCTCGTCCCACTCGTCGAGGTTCGCCGAGTTGATCGTGCGGGCCCGGATGCCGGCCCGCGCGGCGGCCTCGACCTGGTTGCGCATCAACGCCAGCAGCGGCGAGACGATGACCGTCGGGCCGTGCTCCCCCCGCTCCCGCAGCAGGGCGGTGGCCACGAAGTAGACAGCCGACTTGCCCCAACCGGTGCGCTGGACGCAGAGCACCCGCCGCCGGTCGACGACCAGCGCCTCGATGGCGCGCCACTGATCCTCGCGCAGCCGGGCGTGGTCGCCGGCCAGCCGGCGCAGCACCGCCTCGGCCCGCTCGCGTACCGCTGCCCGCTCTGCTGTCTCCACCCGGCATTTCTACCAGCGCCGTCCGTCATACCCCTGTTGATCAAGAGGTTTGCGTCACCATCCGGTCGGATTTTGACGCAAACCTCTTGATCAACGGGCCTATCAGCTCGGGGTAGATCAGCCCGGGATTATCGGCGGGGGCGGAGGGCTCGGGTCAGGTGGGACAGGCGGGGGGCCAGACTGGTCAGGCCGCCTGGGAAGAAGTAGACGGCCAGGATGAAGACAGTGCCCAGGACGAACAGCGGCTGGCTCAGCGGACGGCTGAGGACGGCCGGCAGGTTGTCCACCGCGTCGCTCGTGCCGAAGGCGGTGAGCCGGTGGTCCAGGTACATGTAGAGGACACCACCGAGCACCGGACCCCACCGGGTGCCCGGCCCGCCGAGCACCACCATGACCAGCAGCGACAGGGTCAGCTCGGAGGACGTGATGTGCGGCGACGCGCCGCCGACGATCAGGACGTAGACCACCCCGCCCGCCGATGCCAACCCGCCGGCCAGGGTGAACGCCACCAGCTTGTAGCGGTACGGGTCCAACCCGAGCACGCCGATCCGCCGCTCGTCGTCACGCAGCCCGGCGAGCACCCGACCGGTCGGTGAGCCGCTCACTCGGTGCACCACGAAGACCACCAGCGTCAGGTACGCCAGCGCCAACCAGTACAGATTGACGGTGTTCGTCACCCCGACCAGCCCGGCGGGCAGCCCTGACACGTCCAGCGGCAGGCCCTCCTCGCCACCGGTGAGCCCGCCGAAGTCCCGGGCCACCAGGATCGCGCCCACCTGGGCGAAGGCCAACGTGACCATGGCGAACGCGATGCCCACGGTACGCAGCGCCACCGCGCCGAGCAGCGCGGCGAGGATGGTGCCGCCGGTGATGGTCAGCAGCGCCGCCTGCCACAGCGGCAGACCGGCCCTGGTGACCAGGATGTCGGTGCCGTAGACGCCGGCGGCGAAGTACAGCGCGTGCCCGAAGGAGAGCATCCCGGTCCGACCGAAGAGCAGGTCGTACCCGGCCGCCAGCCCGCCGAAGATCAGGCAGATGGCGAGGATCTGCAGGGTGCCGGGTGAGTTGACCGGCCCCTCGAAGATCCCCGGTAGGGAGATCGTCGAGTACGGCAGGATCGCCAGCACGACAAGCGCTACCAGCGGCAGGAACGGGCGGACCCGGTGCCACCGCCCCCGCTGCGGGTTCAACTCGTCGGGCACCTGAGCGGGAGGAGCGTCGATCACCGTCATGCTGTTGCCACCTTTCCGGCGATGCCCTGCGGGCGCAGCAGCAGCACCACGGCCAGCAGCCCGACCACGCAGATGTCGCCCAGCCCGGACGTGCCGTAGTAGTTGACGAACTGCTGCACCAGCCCGACCACGACCGCCGCGTACGCGGAGCCGACCACCGAGCCCATCCCGCCGATCACCACCACGATGAACGCGAAGATCAGCAGCGAGCCGCCCTGACCGGGCGAGACGGTGCCGAAGTAGACCCCGCCGAGCGCGCCGGCGAGCGCCGCAGCCGCCCCACCGATCGCGAAGACCAGCGTGAACGCCTTGCGGACGTCGATGCCCAGCGCGGTCACCATCTCCCGGTTCTCCACGCCGGCCCGGATCACCAGGCCGTACCGGGTCCACCGCAGGAACGCCAGGATCGCGCCGAGCACCAGCACCGCCGCGATGATCAGCAGCAGGCCACCGTTGGGCACCTGCGCGCCGAAGATCCCGGTCACCTGCCGGGTCCAGTCCGGACGCGGGAACGGACGGGCGTCCGCACCCCAGGTGGCCTGGAGCAACGCCACCCCGGCCAGCGACAGCCCGACGGTGACCAGCACCTGCTCGATGGTGCGGGAGTACAGCGGGCGGATCAGCACCAGCTCGACCAGGATCGCGACCAGCGTGCCGGCGGCCACCCCGAAGGCGACAGCGACCACGAAGCCGAACCCGTCCGGGCCGGCGCCCGGCAGGTTGCCCGCCGCCCACCAGGTGCCGTACGCGCCGACGCCGAGGAACAGCCCGTGCGCGAAGTTGAGCACGTCGGCCAGGCCGAAGACCAGGGACAGGCCGGACGCGACCAGGAAGTACAGCGCCGCCAGACCAAGCCCGGTCAGCGCCAACAGGATCACGGTGCCCATCAGAGCTTGTCCTTCCTCGCGACTGCGGGGCTCGCAAGCTCACTCCTCGCGCTCGGCGCAGCCGCCTCCGCCGAGCCGACACCGAGCAGCGACTTCGTCAACGCGGTCTCCAACAGCAACTCGTGGGCGTCGCCGGTCCAGGCCACCTTGCCGGCGGCCAGCACGACCGCGTCGCGGGCCAGTCGGCGTACGACGGCGAGGTTCTGCTCGACCAGTAGCACCGGCACCGACTCCGCGACCCGTTCCAACACCTCGGCCACCTCGGTCACCACCTTCGGCGCCAACCCCTTGGTCGGCTCGTCGACGAGCAGCAGCCGGTTGTCGTTGAGCAGCACCCGACCGATGGCGAGCATCTGCTGCTGCCCGCCGGACAGCGAACCGGCCCGTTGCCGTCCGCGTCGGTCCAGCTCCGGAAAGAGCGCGAAGACCTTGTCGTACGCCGGGGTGGTGCCGCGCCGCTCGGCGAGCCGCAGGTTCTCCGCGACGGTGAGCCCGGCGAACACGCAGCGGTCCTCGGGCACGTAGCCGAGCCCACCGCGGACCAGCCGGTGCGTCGGCCGGGCCAGCAGACTCTGCGCGCCCATCCGGATGGTGCCGCGGACCTCCCCGGCAGGCGGGGTGAGGCCGACGATCGCGCGCAGCGTGGTGGTCTTGCCGACGCCGTTGCGACCGAGCAGCACTGTCACGCCGGTCGGGGCGACGGTGAAGGACACCCCCTGGAGGATGTGCAGCCCGGAGATCCGGACCGACAGGTCCTCCACAGTGAGGATCGGTTCCGTCACTGAGATGCCTCCGTTCGCGACTGCGGGGCTCGCAAACCCGGCTCACTCCT
The DNA here is from genome assembly GCF_040648775.1 of Micromonospora sp. NPDC049089. Taxonomy (NCBI): domain Bacteria; kingdom Bacillati; phylum Actinomycetota; class Actinomycetes; order Micromonosporales; family Micromonosporaceae; genus Micromonospora; species Micromonospora sp. NPDC049089. The sequence continues at coordinate 2,589 of NZ_JBEZEH010000068.1, read as the reverse complement.
CGCGCTCACAGGGCCGCCTCCGTTCGCGACTGCGGGGCTCGCAAACCCGGCTCACTCCTCGCGCTCACAGCGACTCCCCCAGATAGGCCTCTTGCACTGTGGGGTTGGCCATCACCGTCTCCGGGGTGTCGCAGGCCAGCAGCGCACCGTGGTGCATGACGGCGATGCGGTCGGCCAGTTCCAGGATGACGTCCATGTGGTGTTCGACCATCAACACCGCCCGGCCGCTGTCGCCGGTCAACGACTTGATGACGGCGACCAGCTCCGGCACGTCCTCGGCGCTGACCCCGGCCATCGGCTCGTCCAGCAGCATCACCCGCGGTTCACCGGCGAGCAGCAGGGCGATCTCCAGCTTGCGCTTCTCGCCGTGGGCCAGGGTGCCGGCGAGGGCCGTACCCCGGTGGGCGAGGCCGACCCGGTCGAGCGCCGCGTCGGCGGCGACGGCGACCTCCCGGTCGGCCGCCGCCCGCCGCCACAACGCCATTGAGCCCCCGCGGTGCGCCTGCACGGCGAGCCGGACGTTCTCCCGCACGCTCAGCGATCCGAAGACCGAGGACGCCTGGAAGGTACGGCCCAGGCCGAGGCGGGCCCGCCGATGCGGCGGGAGCGCCCCGATGTCCTTCCCGTCCAGAACGACCCGACCCTCGGTGGCCCGACGCAGGCCGGTGATCAGGTTGAACAGTGAGGTCTTACCGGCGCCGTTCGGCCCGATGACGCCCAGGAACTCCCCGGGAGCCAGGTCGAGGTAGACGCTGTCGACGATGGCGACCTCACCGATCCGCCAGGTCAGACCGCGGGTGGCGAGCATGGTCAGCCCTTCATGGCCACGGCCGGCGGCGCGGTCTCGTCACCGGTGAGGCTCTTCTGCGCGGTTGCCGTGAACGCGGTGCCGCTGCCGGTCAGCTTGGCCTGGAACATCGGCTGGAGCAGCGCGTGGTCGGCGGCCCGGATGGTCATCTTGCCCTTGACCCCGTCGAAGCTCCAGCCCTCCAGAGCGGTGACCATCTTGTCGACGTCGTCCCCACCCTCCTGCGCGGCCCGGACCACCATCTGCGCGGCGGCGAAGCCGTCCGGGTGGAACAGGTCGATGGTGTTGACAGTGGCCTTCAACGCCTTGCTGGCCTCGGTGTCGCTGGCACCGTCGAAGTAGTGCGACAGGAAGGAGATCTTCGCGCCGGCAGCACCGAAGGTCGGCCACGAGGCGCGGATGTCCAGGCCGGTGACGACGGTGGTGGACGAGAGGACGCCCTGCTGGTCGAGGGTCTGCCACATGGCCGGGGCGGTCGTGCCCGCCCACGCCACGAAGAGCAGGTCCGGCTTGGCGGCCTTGATCTGACTGGCGAACGGGGTGAACTCGGTGGCACTGGCCGGGGCCCGGACGCTGCTCACCGTCGCGCCCGCGCTGCCGATGACGGCCTTGACGGCGGCCTCGTTGGCGTCACCGAACGCGCCGTCCTGGGCGAAGACCACCACCTTCTTGCCGGCGGGGTCGCCGATGAACGACTTGGCGGTCACCACGTCCTGGTACGACTGCCGACCGGAGCGGAAGGTGTACTTGTTCGCGCCGGTCACCGCGTCCGTGGCGGCCGGGCCGGAGATGAACAGCACCTTGTTCTGCGCCGCGATCGGCGCCACCTGGAGCGCCACACCGGAGGCGGTGGAACCGGCGATGATCTTCGTGCCCTTGCCGATCAGGTCCTTCGCCGCGGAGACCGCCTTGGCCGGATCGCCCGCGTCGTCGACCTCGGTCAGCTCGATCTTCCGGTCACCGACCTTGCCGGTGCCCTGGGTGGCGAAGTCCAGCCCCGCCTTGAACCCCTCGATGTACTGCTTTCCGTAACTGGCCAGGGCTCCCGACTGGGAGTACACCAGGCCGACCTTGACCGGCGCGGCGCTGTCGCCGCCGCCGGTGGCGGTGTCCTGCGGGCTGCCACAGGCCGTGGCGGCCAGCGCCGCGGCCATCATCGTGGCGGCGGAGAGGAACGCCCGCCGCGTCGTCCGGACCGTCATTGCGACTCCACATGAGGACTCAGAGGGAGAGAACTTCTTCGTGACGGCTCACGCTAGAAGTGACGTCACCCACGAGCTATGTGGCGGAAACACACAAGTAACAGGATTGAGGTGGCCGGAGGTTACAACGGGCCGCATTACCAGCCGGGAGCTCATGCCCTCGATGGCCCGAACCCCCACGGACCACCCGAACCGTGTGTCGCCCCGCGCCATTCGCCCCGGTTCGGTCAGCCGCAGGGCCCGTCGTGGGCCGCCGCGCGCCGGCAGCGCCGACGACCGTCCATGATCGCCCGCGCCGCGCTGCCCCTGCTCCGCGATCTTGCACTTCCTGTCCCGACACAAGCCGCATTCCACCCATGTCGACAACCGAAACCGCATGATCGGCGCGATCTTCTCGCTCCACCTACGGTGACCGACCAGGAGCCCCTTCTCCACACGTGGCCAGCGCGGGCAGACGTGAGCAAGCGCGGGCGGACGGGGGCGGTGCGATTCGTTTACGGCATCAGCTCCATAGCGTCCGCGAGGTGGTGCCCGCACCCCGCGGGCACCTTCAGGCGGGCGGGCACAGGGCTGGCCCGT
>NZ_JBEZEH010000067.1:0-29819 GCF_040648775.1 Micromonospora sp. NPDC049089 | reverse complement strand
CGGGGGGTGCGGCGGAGGGGCGGGGGCGCGCGGGGCGGGGGGGCGGGCCCGCCCGCGGCGGCGACGTTCTCCGAGCCGCAGGGCGTGTGCGTGCTGCCCACGCACGTCGCCGAGGTGGCCGGCTACGACCTGGTGGTGGCCGACACCGTCAACCACCTGCTGCGCGGCGTACGGCTGGAGTCCGGCGAGGTGGTCACCGTTGCCGGCAGTGGGCGGCAGTGGCGCGCTGAGGTCGACGACCACGCCCACGACGCGTTCGCCGTCGACCTCTCGTCGCCGTGGGACCTGGCCTGGTACGACGACAAGCTGATCATTGCGATGGCCGGCATCCACCAGCTCTGGTGGTTCGACCCGATCAAGCGGACCGCCGGCATGTACGCCGGCACCACAGTGGAGGCGTTGCGCGACGGCCCGCTGGCCGAGGCGTGGATGGCCCAGCCGTCCGGGCTCTCCACCTCCGCCGACGGCACCCGACTCTGGGTGGCCGACAGCGAGACCAGCTCGATCCGGTACGTCGAGAACGGTGTGCTGGGCACCGCCGTCGGGCAGGGCCTGTTCGACTTCGGGCACGTGGACGGCCCGGCGGAGTCGGCGCTGCTCCAGCACCCGCTGGGGGTGTGCGCGCTGCCGGACGGCTCGGTGCTGATCGCGGACACATACAACGGTGCGGTGCGCCGCTTCGACCCGGCCAGCAACCAGGTCTCCACCGTCGCCGACGGGTTGGCGGAGCCGAGCGACCTGGTGCTCACCCCGTCCGGTGAGGTGCTGGTGGTGGAGTCCGCCGCACACCGGTTGACCCGGCTCGCCCCCGGTGCACTGTCGGCGGCGGGTGCCAGCACTGTGGACGGGCCACGGCACCGCACCGAGCGCAAGCCGACCGACGTCGCCGCCGGCGAGGTCACCCTGGACATCGTCTTCACCCCGGCGCCGGGGCAGAAGCTGGACGAGACGTACGGGCCGTCGACCCGGCTGGTGGTCTCCGCGTCCCCGCCGGAACTGCTGGTGGACGGTGCTGGCACGGGCACCGAGCTGTCCCGCCGGCTGGTGCTCAACGGCGAGGTCACCGCGGGGGTGCTCCAGGTGACAGCGCAGGCGGCGACCTGTGACGCGGACGTCGAACACGCGGCGTGCCACCTGACCCGGCAGGACTGGGGCGTACCCGTCCGGGTGGTCGACGGCGCCGTGACCCGGCTGCCGCTGGTGCTTCGCGGCCTGGACGCCTGACGCGATTCGGAGGGGCCCAGCTGGGCCCCTCCGGTCAGGCGAACGGGGCCAGTGTGATGTCGGCGTCGATCAGGCTGGCGCGGACGAGCTCGGCGGCGGAGACCGCGCCCGGGGTGTCGCCGTGCACACAGATCGAGTCGACCGAGCAGGGGATGACAGTGCCGTCGACAGCCACCACGCTGCGTTCGGTGGCCATCCGCGCCGCCCGTTCGGCGATCTGCTCGGGGTCGGTGATCACCGCACCGGGGGTGCCGCGCGGCATCAGCGCCCCGTTGGGCAGGTAGGCGCGGTCGGCGAACGCCTCGGCAACCACCGGCAGGCCGGCGCCCACGGCGAGTTGGGCGAGCGTCGAGCCGGGAAGGCAGAGGACGGGCAGCTCCGGGTCGTAACCGCTGACCGCGGCGACCACCGCCGCCGCCTGGGACTCGTCGGTGCTGGCCGCGTGGTAGAGCGCGCCGTGCGGCTTCAGGTAGCGGACCCGGGTGCGGAACAACCGGCAGAACGCGTCCAGCGCCCCCAACTGGTAGGTCACCTCGTCGCGTAGCTCGGCGAAGTCGTACGCGATGTGCCGCCGGCCGAAGCCGGCCAGGTCCCGGTAGCCGACCTGCGCGCCCACCGCGACCCCGCGTCGCGCAGCGCCCTCGCAGACCCGCCGCATTGTCGACGGGTCGCCGCCGTGGAAGCCGCAGGCGACGTTGGCGGAGGTCACGAGGCTCAGCAGCGCCTCGTCGTCACCGAGTCGCCAGATGCCGAATCCCTCGCCCAGGTCAGCGTTGAGGTCCATGGAATCTGACGGTAGTACCTGGCCGGGCCTGCGCGAGCGGGGTCACGTCGGTGACCACCCCGATGACGGGGTATCCACCGGTGGTCGGATGGTCCGCGAGGAAGATCAGGGGTTGTCCGTCCGCCGGCACCTGCACCGCCCCGAGCACGATGCCCTCGCTGGGGAGTTCGCCGGCCACCGCGCGGGGCAGCGCCGCGCCGGCGAGCCGCGCACCGACCCGGTTGCTCACCGGGCTGACGGTGTACGCGCTGCCGAAGAGCCGGTCGAACGCCGTCGGCGTGAACCAGTCCTCGCGAGGACCGGGACCCAGCGTCAGGTGCAGCTCTTCAGGCGGCGTCGGGCACACGGTCAGGTCCACCGGTGCCGGGGTGCCGACCGGATCACCGAGCGGCAGCAGGTCACCGTCCCGTAGCCGGGGCGGGCCGAGCCCGGAGAGGGTGTCGGTGGCCCGGCTACCGAGCACCGGTGACACGTCGATGCCGCCCGCCACAGCCAGCCAACTCCGTACGCCCCGCCGGGCGGGACCGATCCGCAGCACCGTCCCGGCCGGCACGCTGAGGGGGCGTCCCGTGTCACCGGGCCGGGCACCCGCCTGGACGGGGACCTCGGTGCCGGTGACCGCCACCGTGGCGGCCCGGGTCAACCGCACTGTGCAGCCGGTCAGGGTGATCTCCAGGCCGGCCGCGTGCTCCGGATTGCCGACCAGCCGGTTGGCCAACCGCAGGGCACCCGGGTCGAGGGCGCCGGACCGGGGTACGCCCAGGTGCGCCCAGCCGGGCCGGCCCAGGTCCTGCACAGTGGTGAGCGCACCGGCGCGGATCACCTCGATGGCGGCCGGGCGGGTCACGCCGCCACCATCCGCACCGTGGTGCCCGGACCGAGTCGGGCCGGCGGGTCCGCAGCCACGTCGAACAGCACCAGGTCGGTCCGACCGACCAACAGCCAGCCGCCGGGGGAAGCGCCCGGGTAGATGCCGGCGTACGGGCCCGCCAACGCGACCGAGCCGGCCGGCACCCGGGGACGGGGCGTGGCCAGCCGGGGCAGCGCCAACTCGGCGGGCAGCCCGGTCAGGTAGGGGAATCCGGGGGCGAATCCGCAGAAGGCGACCCGGAACCGCGTGCTGGTCAGTTTGTGCCGCACTGCCGGCACGTCCACGCCCCAGTGTTCCGCCACCGCCGCCAGGTCCGGCCCGTCGAAGGTGACCGGCACGAACACGTCAGCCGCGTCGTCGGCCCCGTTTTCGGCTGTGGCGTCGCGGAGTCCGGCTGTGCCTCGGGCCTGGGCGTCGTTGTCCGCTCCGGCACCAGGTTCGATGTCGGCGCGGGCGCGGGCGCGGGCGTGGGCGTCGTCGGCGCGGGCGGCGTCGTCGGCGCGGGCTTTGGCGTAGGCGGCGTGGGCGTGGGCGGCGTCGTCGGCGCGGGCTTTGGCGTAGGCGGCGTGGGCGTGGGCGGCGACTTTGGGATTGGCTTGGTGTGGGCGGGTGATCGCGGCGGTGACGGCGGGTGCCCAACGGGTCAGCTGCTCGGTCGTGGTGGCCGGGTCGGGCAGGCCGTCGAGTAGCACGGTCCGGGCCGCCGGCACGATCTCCACGGCGATCAGGTCGCCCCGCTCCCGACGCCGCCACAGCTCGGCCCGCCACGCTTCGACAAGGGCAGCCTCCGGGATGTCGGCCACGGCTTCGGGGGTGTCGGCTGGGGCGGCGCAGTCGAGTAGCAGGGCGTGCGCCCCGACCTGTCGGATCCGCATCCGCACATCCTCGCCGATGCCGTGCCGATCCGGTGTTCACGTTGACGGTGCCGGGTGTCACCAACGCCACTACTTACAAGTAACCTACGGTGCCGTAACCTGATTAGGTGACCACCTCCGCCCCGCTTCGCCTGAAGCCGGTCGACATCGGTAAGCCCCGGATGCGCGGCTGGCTGCACACGTACGCCTTCTTCGTCGCCCTGGTCTGCGGCATCGTGCTCTGCTCGATCGCCGCCACCCGGCCCGGGTGGGCACCCCTGGTGAGCTGCCTCATCTACAGCCTGACGGTCTGCGGGCTCTTCGGCACGAGCGCGCTGTACCACCGCCGCGTGTGGTCGGAGCGCGGCTACCAGGTGATGCGCCGGATGGACCACTCGATGATCTTCGTGTTCATCGCCGGCACGTACACACCGCTCTGCGCGATGCTGCTCGCGCCCCGGCCAGCCACCGTGATGCTGGCCCTGGTCTGGGGTGGCGCACTGGCCGGCGTTGCGGTCAAGGTGGTCTGGCCGCACGCGCCACGCTGGGTGTCCGCGCCGCTCTACCTGGCGCTGGGATGGGTGGCGGTGGCAATGCTCCCGGAGATCCTGCACGGGGGCGGCGTCGCGGCGCTGGTGCTGCTGATCGTCGGCGGCGCGATCTACAGCGTCGGCGCGATCTTCTACGCGTTGCGCCGGCCCAACCCGTGGCCGACCGTCTTCGGCCACCACGAGTTCTTCCACGCCTGCACCCTGCTGGCGGCGCTGTGTCACCACATCGCGATCTACTTCGCGCTGTTCGCCTGACCCAACCGCCAGGACCCAGGGTCCCGGCAACGCTGCTCGGCCGCAACGCATGGCGACTGCCGCCGCCATGATCGTGCTCGATCAAGGATGTAGTGGCCTCGCTCGCATTCGAAGGCACTACTTCCTGGATCGAGCACGATCTTCGCCCGATCACCGCCTCCGGGATCAGGCCCGCACCTCAAGATCCGCACATCTCCAGGGAAACTGCTGTCTCGACACGCCCTCAGGCAGCAGCTTCCCCGAAAGTGTGCGGATCTTGGCCGGGTAGCGGGGTGCTGGCGACCCCGTCGCGCACACGCGGGCCGGGGCACACACGCGAGCCGGGGCACACACGCGAGCCGGGGCCCCGCGACGCTGCGGGACCCCGGAGTGTGTGGGCGAGGATCAGACCGGTCGGCCCGGCCGACGCACCTCGCGGTACTCCTGCACGACCTGGTTGTCCTGGACCGGCACGACCCGGTCGGCCACGACGCGCTCCTCGCGAACCGGCGCGGCCACTACCGGGCGGCGGCGGCTGTTCCAGAAGTAGAGGGTGGCGAGCAGGCCGGCGACGCCGGCGAGCATCAGCACCCAGCCGACCACGGCCAGGTCCAGCCAACCCAGGTCGGCCTCCACTGCGAACGCGAAGATCGCGCCCAACGCGATCAAGAAGATGCTGCCACCAATGCCCATGTCTCGCTCCTCGGCTCTAACCTGGCGTACGTCGCGCCGCGGCCGTCGGTAGGGGTGCGGCGTCCATCGACTTACCCAGGCACGGAGATCGCCAATCGGGCAAGCTGGGGGCATGACGGACGCCGACCCCGACACACGGACACTGGTGTTGCTGCGGCATGCGAAGGCCGAGCAGGGCAACGACGCGGCGGACGACGCGGAGCGGCCGTTGAGCGCACGCGGGGACGCCGACGCGGCAGCGGCTGGGGCCTGGTTGGCGCACCAGGGGCTGCTGCCCGACGTGGTGATCTGCTCGACGGCCCGACGCACCCGCCAGACCTGGCACGGGGTGGCGATGGGGATGACCGGTTCACCGCCGGAGGGTGGCCCGACCGGTCCTCGCCCGACCGTCCGTTATGAGCCGGGTGCGTACGACGCACACCCGGAGGAGTTGTTGTCGCTGGTCCGCACTGTGGACCCGGCGGCCCGCACAGCCTTGCTCATTGCTCACAATCCGGGCATCTCGCTGCTATCCGCGCTCCTCGACCCCGAGGGAGTTACCGACGAGGGTCTGCGCACCGCCGAGCTGGCGGTGCACCGCTGCCCGGTGGGCTGGGCGGAGTTGAGCAGGGCGGGAGCGCCGCTCACGGCTCGGCACACCGCACGCGACTGAGCCACCCGCCGATCCGACGGGTGGCTCAGGGGTACGCGTTGTGCCGGGATCAGGACGGCGGCGCGGTTGGTGGCGGCGGGTCCGGCGGTGGCGGCATCATCGCCGTCGGATGAGACAGCCGGTTCTCCTCCACGATGAGGGTTCGAGCCCGCTTGCGCCGGTCCTGCCAGAACCAGACAGTGGTCAGCAGTACGGCCAGCCCGGCCAGGATGAACACCCAGCCGACCGCGCGTACGTCGATCCACCAGACGTTGGCTCTCAGCGCGAAGGTCAGGATCGCGCCGATCGCGATGAGAAAAATGCCGCTTCCTACACCCATGTGCGCTGCACTCCCCCGTGCGGTGGCTCTGGGCGTTCCCTTTCGAGGTCACGCGACGGTTACCCGCCACGGCAGCGGCATACCCGACCGGGCGCGGTCAATACGTGCCCACTGTCGGGTCGAAACGGCGGCGGCCGACGGGGCAACATGCCCCGCCGGCCGTCGGTGCCGAGTGGTGCGACCCGGCACAGGACCTAGAAGGCCTCCTCCGGGAGGTCCATGATGTCGAGGTCGGCACCCTCGATGATCCGCCGGTCGGCGCCGATGCGGGGCAGCACCTCACGGGCGAAGAAACGGGCAGCGGCCACCTTGCCGGTGTAGAACGCCTTGTCGCTGGCAGAGACCTCGCCGGTCAGCGCCTTCAGCGCCACCTCGGCCTGCCGCTGCAGCAGCCAGCCGACCACCAGGTCACCGATCGCCAGCAGGAAGCGCCGGCTGCTCAGCCCGACCTTGTAGAGGGCGCGGGTCTCGCCGCCCTGCGCCTCGCCCAGCCAGCCGGTCATCACACCGAGGATGTTCTGCACCTCGCCGAGCGCCTTGCCGAGCGCCTGCCGCTCCTCCTTGAGCTGGCCGTTGCCCGCCTCGGTGGAGATGAACTCCTGGATCTCGCCGGCGACCGCCATGAGGGCCTTGCCGTTGTCCCGAACGATCTTGCGGAAGATCAGGTCCAGGCTCTGGATGGCGGTGGTGCCCTCGTACAGGGTGTCGATCTTGGCGTCCCGGACGTACTGCTCCAGCGGGTAGTCCTGGAGGAAACCGGAGCCGCCGAAGGTCTGCAGGGACTCGTGCCCGAGCATCTCGTACGCCCGCTCCGAACCGACGCCCTTGACCAGCGGCAGCAGCAGGTCGTTCACCCGCTTGGCCAGCTTGGTGGCCTTCTCGTCGCCGGCCGCCTCGGCGATGGCGACCTTGTCCTGCCAGGTGGCGGTGTAGAGAACCAGGGCACGCAGGCCCTCGGCGTACGACTTCTGCAGCAGCAGCGAGCGGCGCACGTCCGGGTGGTGGGTGATGGTGACCCGCGGCGCGGTCTTGTCCGCCTGCTGGACCAGGTCGGCGCCCTGCACCCGGTTCTTCGCGTACTCCAGGGCGTTGAGGTAGCCGGTGGAGAGGGTGGCGATGGCCTTGGTGCCGACCAGCATCCGGGCGTACTCGATGATCATGAACATCTGGCGGATGCCGTCGTGCTTGTCGCCCAGCAGCCAGCCCTTGGCCGGTACGCCGTGCTCGCCGAAGGTCAGCTCGCAGGTGTTGGAGACCTTCAGGCCCATCTTGTGCTCGACGTTGGTGGTGTAGACGCCGTTGCGCTCGCCCAGCTCGCCGGTGGTCTCGTCGAAGTGGAACTTCGGCACGACGAAGAGCGACAGGCCCTTGGTGCCGGGGCCACCGACGCCTTCCACACCCACCGGGCGGGCCAGCACGTAGTGCACGATGTTGTCGCTGAGGTCGTGCTCACCCGAGGTGATGAAGCGCTTCACGCCCTCGATGTGCCAGGAGCCGTCCGGCTGCTGGATGGCGCGGGCGCGGCCGGCGCCGACATCCGAGCCGGCGTCCGGCTCGGTGAGCACCATGGTGGAGCCCCACTGCTTGTCGATGAAGAGCTTGGCCCACCGCTTCTGCTGCTCGTTGCCCTCGACCTCCAGCACGTGCGCGAAGGACGGGCCGGAGGCGTACATCCAGATCGGGGCGTTCGAGCCGAGCACCAGCTCGGCGAGGGCCCACCAGAGGGCGCGGGGGGCGTTGGTGCCGCCCAGGTGCGGCGGCAGGTCCAGGCGCCAGAACTCGGAGTCCATGAATGCCTGGTAGGACTTCTTGAACGACTCCGGGAGCGGCGCGGTGTGCGTGGCCGGGTCGAACACCGGCGGGTTGCGGTCGCTGTCCGTGTAGCTGGCGGCCAGGTCCTCGCGAGCGAGGCGATCAAGCTCGGAGAGGAAACTGCGGGCGGTGTCGGCGTCGAGTTCGGAGTACGGTTCCTGGCCGAACGCCTGGTCCGCCCCGAAGACCTCGAACAGGTTGAACTCAAGGTCCCGCAGGTTGCTCTTGTAGTGGGTCATGCTCGCTGGCCCCGCTTCCGGACAGGTGTTACCGATCAGTAACCCCGACTGTATTACTCGCGGGTAGGCAGCGACAAGCGGATCACCCAAGTGACGGCCATTACACACCTGCGGGCGCGGCCGGGCGGCTCAACTCTCGGCGGCGCCGACCTCCCAGCTCGGGACGGCGACGGCAGCGCCGGCACGGGCACCCACGTACTCCATCAGAACCAGCGCGATGTCGTCGTCGAGCCGACCGTGCACCCACTCGACCAGGGCGGTCTCCAGCGATGCCAGCCCGTCGGCGACCGTGCCATGGCCGAGCAGTCGCCAAGCCCGATCGGCGGTCGGGAAGAACTCACCGTCCCGCCGCGCCTCGCCGAGACCGTCGGTGAACAGCAGCAGCCGGTCCCCGGGTTCCAGGCGTTCGACCCGAGGGCGGACCACCGGCATGAACCCGAGCGGAGGTGCCGGGGCCGGCGGTTCCAGCGGGATCACCGCACCTCGACGTAGCAGCAGCGGTGGCGGATGCCCGCAGTTGACGATCGTGAGGGTGCCGCCACGCTCCTCGACCAGTGCCGCCGTGACGAAGTCCTCGTCGCCAACGTTGCGGGCGACCGCGCGGTCCAGGTCGGCGACGACGGCCCGCAGGTCGGCCCGCTCGTACGCCACGTGCCGGTAGGAACCGAGGACGATGCTGGCCAGCCGGACCGCGTCCAGACCCTTGCCCCGCACGTCACCGATGATCATGCGGACGCCGTAGGGCGTGTCGATCGCCTCGTACAGGTCGCCGCCGATCTCGGCCGTCGCGGTGGAGGAGATGTAGCGTCCCGCGACCGACAGCGTGCCGACCTGCGGCCCGAGCGGGCGCAACACAGCCTGCTGGGCCACCGAGGCGAGCTTGGTCAGCTCCACGATCCGCTCGGCCTGCCGCTGGCGAACCCAGGCCACCGCAACGGCCATTCCGGTGACGAGAGCGACCGCGACAACGTTGACCGAGGTGGCCAACGAAACCTTCGGCGCGACCAGCGCGAAGCCGGCGCCGATCAGTGTCGCCGCGACGCCCACCCCCAGGACCACCAGCCAGGACGCCAGGGCGGCGGCGAGAACCGGCGCGGCCGCCAGGAGCGCGACGTAGTGCACCTTACGGCCGTCCGCCGCCTCCACCGCCGAGACGATCGCGAGCAGAACGAGGGCCGCGCCGAGGCCGGCGCGGGATCCGGGGCTCAGCGGGCGACGGCCCGACTGGAGGAGTCGCGTGGGTACGAGGGACAGTTTGCCTGATCCACGTGAACCGGTGAATGAACCTGACCCGTCGTCTGAGGAGGTTCTGTCCGGCCGGCCCAGTCGGCCGACCGAATCGGCGTCGCCGCCCCCGCTCAGCCGAGGACCTCGTAGCGGACGGTGAGCGCGCCCACGTCGACCGAGGCGATGCTGGCGAAGGCGGCCCGGGAGAGGTCCAGACAGCGGCCGTCGATGAACGGGCCACGGTCGTTGATCCGCACCGTAACCGACTTGCCGTTGGCCGGGTTGGTCACCCGGACCTTGGTGTTGAACGGCAGCGTCTTGTGCGCGGCGGTCAGCGCGTCGGGGTTGAACGACTCGCCGTTGGCGGTGAGCTGCCCGTCGGAGTAGAACGAGGCGCCGCACGAACCGCTCTCGAGCACCTTCGCCGCGGTCGTGGTCTTCTTGACGGTCGGCTTCGGCTTCGGCTTCGGCGACGTGGTGCGTTCCCTGCCCCGGGAGGCGGCCTGCTGCGACCGGGTCGCCGACGGGCTGGCGGTCACGCTGGGCGAGGCGCTGACGCTCGGGGTGGCGGCCGGGGAGCTGGGGGTCAGGCTGCTCGCGGCGGTGGTCGGGGTGAGGTCGAGAGCCACCTGCCCGGACTGGTCGGGCCCGGAGACCAACTGCACGGCACCTACCGTGCCGCCGACGGCGAGGGCGACGCCGACCGCCGCGGTGGCCACGATGCCCGCCGGGGAGGAGAAGATGCGGGTACGAGAGTGCTTGCCTGCCACCGGCCCGGTCCTTTCGTCGTCTGAACAAACCGGATCGGACCGTAACGAGAGAAGCACTTCCGAAGTCAACGTGATCATGGTGGTATGCCCGCATTTGCACAGGTACGTGTAGCCGATCATCCGACCCGGGGTGGGCCGGGTGGCCCGGGTGCCGTCGCGCCCGCCGACCGTGCCGCAGGATGAGCGGATGCCCGCCGATCTGACCGAACGCCTGGCCGCCCTGTTCCAATGGATCGACCCCGGCCCAGGCACCAGTCACCTGGTCAGCGACATCTCCGGTTGGTGGCGGGACCCGGCGGTGCTGGCCGAGCTGGGGCCGGCCCTGGTGGCGCCGTACCGGGCCGCTTGTCCAACGGTCGTGCTCGCGCCGGCCGTCACCGGGCTGCTGCTCGGGCCGTTGGCCGCCACCGCCCTCGGGGTCGGCTTCGTGGCCGCACACAAGCCCGGTGACGGACGCCTGCCGGCCGGGCCACTCACCTGGGCACAGAGCCCACCGGACTACCGGGGCCGACGGGTGGACCTCGCCGTACGGGACCGACACCTCGGCCCCGGCGACCGGGTGCTGGTGGTGGACGACTGGGTGCGTACCGGCGCGCAGCTGCACGCCCTCTACGACATCTGCGCAGCCCGGGGCGCCGAGGTGCTCGGCACCGCCGTGGTGGCCGTGGACTGCCCGCCCGAGATCGCGGCCGACCTACGGATCACCGGCCTGATCGACGCCGCGGATCTGCCGGGTTGACCTCAAGCAAGGTTGAAGAACGACGATCGGTGGATGAGCGAGGGAACACTGGACGAGGCGTACGAACGACTGCACCGCACCGGCCCGGAGTTCGAGGGCTGGCTGTCCAACCACGGGCCGATGGCCGTCGAGGCGCTGGTCCGGCACGGGCACCAGCAACGGGTGCACCGCTGGCTCGACGAATACCTCGGGCGACTCGATGAGCTTCCCCGGGGGCTGCACCCGATTGACGACTGGCGGGACGCGCTCGGCGACCCGAAGCGCGCCGGTGACTGGCTGGCCTACTTCGACCGGCAAGTGCGCGAACACCAGTGGCGCGACGTGCTCGGCACCTGGTGGCCCCGGCTGCTGCCGGGCATCGCCGCCGGTGCCACCCACGGCGTGATCCGGGTCGGGCACGCCGTACGCGCGCTCGAAGCGGACGAGGAGAACCCACGGCGGCTCACCGAGTTGGGCCAGGCCCTCGGCTACTGGGCGGCACGCTGGCAGCCGATCCCCGGCACCGACCGGCTGTTCACCGGCGATGCCGACGAGCCGGGTACCGACGACATCGACGTGGCGGGCGCGCTGGCCGGGCTGCCCCGGATCGAGGACCAGACCGGAGGGGTCCGGGACCGGCTGGGCCGGCTGCCGGCCGTACCCCGGTGGGAGCCTGCGCTCGCGGCGCTGCGCCCCGCGCGGAGCCCGGCCGAGGCGCAGCGGGGGCTCACCACGCTGGTGCACCGGGCCGGCCTGGACTACCTGCGTTTCGGACACACCAACCCGGTCATGCTGGTGCACGCGGTCACCGCGCCGACCGCCGTGCTGCGTACCCTGCCGGCACTTGACCGGGCGCTGTGGGCGCCGAGCTTCGCCGCGGCCTGGGCCGCGACGGCGGCCATGACCTCCGTGTACGCCCCGGCCACCGGCATCGCGCCACCGACCGTCACCCCCGCGACGCCGTCGGAGGTCTTCGCCCGCGCGGCCCGCCACGGCGACGAGCACGTGGTCAAGCTCGCCGACGCGATCCTCGACGCGTACGCGACCAGTGCCGACGAGCGGCTCCTCACCGCACCCGGCTACGCCGGCCAACTGATCTGAGCGGGGCGACGGGTATTGCGGCAGCGACCGGGGTCGCCCTGACCTAGCCTCGGCAGGATGTGGCCTCGGATCGGTGAACTGCGCGCCCTCGCCCTCGGCACCCCCGGCGAGTTGCGGTCGACCCTCAACACCCTGGTGCTGGCCGGTGTGAAGACCGCGACGGCCGGCCGACTCGCCGAGTACGCGGAAGAAAGCGAGGAGTTGGAGCACCTCGGCGAACGCCTGGCCCTGGTCGACGACGACAACGCGCTGGCCGGCGTCGTGGAGATCACCGGAGTCGAGGTGGTCCGCTTCGCCGACGTGCCCTGGGACTTCGCCCACGCCGAGGGCGAGGGTGACCGCTCGATCGAGGAGTGGCGGGCCGGGCACTCGACCTACTGGGCGCGGCTCGGCACGCCGGTCGACGGCGACACCCCGATCGTCTGCCTGCGCTTCCGCCTGGTTTCCGGCGGCGAGGGCGGTGTGGCCAGCGGTGACCTCGGCACCTGACGCGGCGGCTCCCGGCCGGATCGGTGCTGGCCTCCCACCGGGCCGATGTGTCGGCCTGGCGGGCTCAGTCGCGCAGTTGTGGCAGCAGCCGCGTCGCCACGTCCACCAGGACGGCCTCGTCACCGGCGTACCAGCTGCTGGCGCGTGGCCAGTGCGTCACCACGTCGGTGAAGCCCAGCTCGGCGGCGCGGCCGACCTGGTCGGCGAAGAACTGTGCGCTGCTGAGCGAGAAGACCGGCGCGGCATCCAGCGAGAGGTAGCGGTCCAGGCTGGCCGGGTCACGGCCGGCCTCGTCCAGGGTCCGGTCCATCCGCGCGGACAGCGCCGACACACTGGCCCACCAACCCGCCAGGTCGTTGTCGTCACCGGTGCCGGTGGTCACCCACCCCTGCCCGAAGCGGGCCACCAACCGCATCGACCGTGGCCCGTTGGCGGCCACCACGAACGGCACCCGAGGCTGCTGCACGCAGCCGGGGTTGTTGCGGGCATCCACAGCGGCGAACCAGTCCCCACGCCAGGTGGTGCCGTCCTCCCGCAGGATCAGGTCCAGCAACTCGGTGAACTCGGCGAACCGGTCGACCCGCTGACGAGGCGGCAGCGTCTCACCACCCAGCACCGCCGAGTCGAAGCCGATGCCACCCGCTCCCAGACCGAGCAGCAAGCGGCCGGCGGAGACGTCGTCCACAGTGGTGATCTGCCTGGCGAACGCGGCCGGGTGCCGGAAGTTCGGCGACGCCACGAGGGTGCCCAGTCGAATCCGCGAGGTCACAGTGGCAGCAGCGGTCAGCGTGGCCATCGAGTCGAACCACGGGCCGTCGACCAGGTCACGCCAACCCAGGTGGTCGTACGTCCAGGCGTGGTCGAAGCCCCACTCGTCGACCTGCCGCCAGCGACGCTGCGACTCCGCCCACCGCTGGTCCGGAAGGATCACGATGCCAATCCGCATGATCGCCACCCTAGTCGGGCCGGCCACCCGCGCCCTAGCATCACGCTCATGCAGGGGATCGGGGCAGCCGTACGAACGGCGAGCCTTTCTGACGTGCCGGCGCTGGTCGAGTTGCGCATGGCGAACGCCGAAGCGCACCTGGCGCTCGACCCTGACACCTACCGCCTGCCGCAGCGCGAGGCGGTCATCGAGCACTTCACCGCCGTCCTCAGCGACGCGGCCGCCCGGAACGCGGTTCTTGTCGCGGAACAGGGCGGGCAGGTGGTCGGGATGGTCGAGGTGCTGCGCCTGCCCGAACCGCCCGCACACCAGATCCTTCGCCCGGAGCCTTCGGCGCAGATCCATACTGTGGTGCTCGACGAGGCCCGGGGCCGCGGGGTCGGCTCCGCGCTGCTCGACGCGGCGGGCCGGTGGGCGGTCGAGCACGGGCTTTCCTACCTGTCGGCGGGTATACACCACCGCAACGCGAGCGCCGTGCGCTTCTACCGCCGCCACGGCTACGAACCGTCCGGCACCTCGTGGGGCAGGCGGGCAGTCGGTTAGGCCGGCGTCCGGGGCACCATCGTCGCCCGACTTTGGTTACCGTTCCGTTGTGGACATGCGGGCACGACGGACCGACACGGTACGGGCGTTCGGCACCCTGTTACTGGTGGCGGGTTTTGTGATCTCGCTATTCAGCATGCCGTCCGGGGGCGCAGGGCTCAAACCGCAGATCCTGGCCGCGTTCCTCATCCTGACCGGTATCGGTCTGCGGATCGAAGCGGCGATCGCCAACCGGCAGTTCTAGGTCCACCGTCGCGGCCAGCCCGTACCCTCCGGTGGTGCCCGCCGAAGCAACTGCCGCCCGCGTACCCCCGGCTCGCCGGTTCCGCATGATCCGCACGGTGGCGTTGCTGGCCGGGGTGGTCGTACCGTCCCTCATCCTCCGCGAGTTGGTCGAGTCCCGGTTCGGCCGCGGGCCGCTGGCCGACCTCAGCGCGGTCGCGGTGCCGATGGCGGCGACCGCGTGGCTCGCGCCGTACGCCTCCTATCGGCGACGCGACGCCCTGCTCTGGCTGGTCGGCCCGGGCATCTACGTCTTCACTGTGATCGCCTGGCGGGTGGCCCTCGCGCCCTACCGGGACTGGAGCCCCCGCCCGGAGGAAAAGGCCCGGATGCGCTGGTCACGCGACCCGGAACACGCCGGGGAGTGGTACCTGACCGAGCCGGCGAGTGGCACAGGTCACACTTCTTCCCGGTAGGGACACCGCGTTCGGCTCCGACCCCTCAGGGAGCGGCACCCAGGCGGGGTGTCGCCCGAGGAGAGGACCAGAACGCGATGACGAAGGTGACAGCACAACTGTCGGTGTCGGTGGACGGCTTCTACGCCGGGCCGCAGTTCGACGGGAACGGCAACTGGATGGACTCGGAGGAGAGCGCCAAATTCTTCCGGGTCACCCGGTGGGCGACCGAGGCGGCGGCCTGGCGCGAACGGCAGGGCTTCGCCGGCGGGGAGCAGGACACCAACTCCGAGGTGATCGCCGAGTCGTTCGGCGCGGCCGGCGCGTACGTGATGGGGCGCCGGATGGCCGACGGGGGTGAGATCCCCTGGGGTGAGGAGCCGCCGTTTCGCGCACCGGTCTTCGTCGTCACCCACCGCCCTCGCCAGCGGCTGCTGCGGGGAGGCGGCACCAGCTTCACCTACGTCACCGATGGCGTGGTCAGCGCCGTCGAGCAGGCGCGCGCCGTGGCCGGTGGCAAGGATGTCGCGGTGGCCGGGGGCGGCAGCCTGGTGCGGCAGGTGCTCAAGGCCGGCCTGCTCGACGAGTTGGAGCTGCACGTCGTACCTGTCGTGCTCGGCACCGGCCTGCGCCTCTTCGACGCGGACCTCGACCTGGGCGACCGGGAAGGGGTCGAGCTGACGCCGACCCGCGTCCTTGCCACCCCACAGGTGACCCACATCCGGTACGCGGTGCGAGGTCGCGCCCCGCTCGTGCTCGACGACCGGGGCAGCGGAGGCGGCCCGACGGTGACCGCGAACTGAACCACGGCCCCTCGAAGGAAGGAGGAGAAACCATGCCGCAACTGTTGCGGGTGCAGTGCTTCAACGTCTCGCGCGACGGGTTCGGGACCGGGGAGGGGCAGAGCCTGGAAAGGCCCTTCGGTCACGCGGACCCCACCCCGCTGTTCTCCTGGCGTTCCGCCACCGCCAGCTTCGTGTATCGCACCGAGCCGGGTGGCAGCCGCGGCCTGGACGACTACCTGACCCGCGACGCCGAGTGCAACATCGGCGCGGAGATCATGGGTCGCAACAAGTTCGGCCCCCAGCGTGGCCCCTGGGAGAACCTTGACTGGCAGGGCTGGTGGGGGGACAACCCGCCGTTCCACACGCCGGTCTTCGTGCTCACCCACCACGTGCGCCCGTCGTTCAGCCTGTCCGACACCACGTTCCACTTCCGTGATGTCAGCCCGGCCGAGGCACTGGCCGAGGCGAAGCAGGCGGCCGACGGTCGGGACGTACGCCTCGGTGGTGGGGTCGCCACCATCCGTGAATTCCTCGAGGCCGATCTGGTCGACACGATGCACATCGCCGTCGCGCCCGTCGACCTCGACCGGGGCGAGCGGTTGTGGGACAGCCCCGACGAACTGCTCGACCGCTTCCACCTCGAGTCGGTGCCCAGCCCCAGCGGAGTCACCCACCTCCTGTTCTGGAGACGATGACCGCGCCCTTCCCGGCGCTGTCGTCTACAGCCGCGCCAGCACCAGCAGGCGGTTGCCGTCGGGGTCGGTGACCCGCGCGGACCGCTCACCCCAGGGCTGGTCGACCGGCTCCTCGGTGACCGTCGCCCCACCCGTGCTCAGCGCGCCCACTGCCGCGTCGCAGTCGTCGGCGTAGACGCACAGCTCCCAGCGGTGTGAGTCGGCCGGCCCGCCAGCCTCCGGGTTGGCGGCCAGGCCGAGCTCGCTGCTGCCCAGTCGGAGGGCGACGAACTCCGGTGCGCCCTCGTCCGGGAACCGGTAGGTCAGCTCGAAGCCGACCACGTCCCGGTAGAACGCGATCAGTCGTGGCAGGTCAGGTGTCGTCACGATCGGAAACGCTTCGGTGAACACGGACCACCTCCAAGCCGGACCCTAGCCGGTGCCGGGTCCAGCAGGAACTACCACTGTCGATCCCGATAGAAGTCATCACCTCGTTCCGGGCCTCCAGCCGAGCGCAGTGGCTGGACTGCCACCGGGCCGGGTCTGCTCACGGCGCCGCGCGGCGGAGGCCGGCGAGGACGAGGGTGATGAGGCCGTCCGCGTCGGTTCGGTAGCTCGGATGGTCGTAGGCCGCACAGATGCCGTGGAGGGCCATCATGACGGCGCCGGCTCCCACGTCGTCGCGCATGGTGCCGGTCCTGACGGCGGCGGCCAAGAGGTCGTCGATCACCTGGCCCAGGGCTTGGGCACCCTCTGCCAGCGCGCCCGATTGGGTGGCCATGAGCGTGGCGAGTGTGCGGGCGAGGCCCTCGTGGCGGTGCAGGTGGTCCACGAAGCCGCGCAGGAAGGATTCCAGCGCCTCGTCGGCGGGGAGGGTGGCCTGCAGCTCGTAGGCGCGGTCGCACATCGCAGTGAGTTCTTCGCGGTAGACCGCCTCGGCCAGGGCTTCCCGGGTGGGGAAGTGGCGGTAGAGCGTGCCGGTGCCCACGCCAGCGAGTTTGGCGAAGTCGTCGAAGCGCAGGTTGAAGCAGCCGCTGGCGAAGAGCTCGCGGGCCTTCGCGATCAGGGCGTCCCGGTTGCGGCGGGCGTCGGCGCGCAGTGGCTTGGCATCGGTCACGTGGGGCTCCATGTTGACAAGTGGAGACTATCTCCATATTTTTAGAACCGGAGACAGTCTCCGATTATAGGGTACGAGGTGCCGTGTGAAGATCTTGATGTTCGGCCGGGGCGTCATCGGCGCGACCTACGGGTGGGCCCTGGAACGGGCCGGGCACCACGTCGAGTTTTATGTCCGGCCGGGGCGGGCGGCAGCGTACGGCGATGCGATTGATCTCGACCTGCTCGACGCCCGGCGACGGCCGTGGGGGAAGCGCGTCGCCGAGAGGTGGCCGGTGCGCTACCGCGAGTCACTGGAGCCGGACCATGACTTCGACCTGATCGTGCTGAGCGTGCAGCACTACGGCTTCGCGGAAGCCGCGGCCTTCCTGGGACCGCGCGTGGGCAAAGCCACTGTGCTTGTCTTCAACAACCTCTGGGTCGAGCCGATGACCGCGACCGAACACCTTCCCGCTGATCAGGTGGCCTGGGGCTTCCCCGGGGCTGGCGGCGGCTTCGGCGACGACGGCGTGCTGCGTGGGGCCCTGCTGCCCGTGGTCTTCTTCGGCACTCTCGACCGGCCGCCGACCGAGCGCGAGCGGGCCGTGCGCCAGGTGTTTCGCGAGGCGGGGTTCAGGCTCCAGGAGAGCTCCGACTTCCGTGGCTGGCTGTCGATCCACTTCGTTCAGAACGCGGGCCTGCACACGCAGAGCCTGAAGCAGGGCTCGTTGTCCAAGCTGACGCCCGGCAACGCACGCGAAGCGATCCTCGCCACCCGCGAACTCCTGCGGCTCGTCGAGGCTCGCGGCGTTGATCTGCGGCGGCACCGCAGCGAGCTACTTCCTTTCACCGCGCCCGTCTGGCTGGCAGCACCGGCGATGGCCTGGCTGTTCAGACACTTCCCGCCGATGCGCCTGGTCATGGAAGCCCATGCCAACCCCGAGGAACTGCGCGCGGTCTGCCGCGACACCCTGACGGAGGCGCGCAGGCTGGGCGTGGAGGTGCCCCGACTGGAGGCGGCCGAGCCCTACTTCGCTGCCGAGAGAACGGCCTAGGCATCCACTCGCTGGTGCTGAAACGCCTCAGGCATGCGCCGAAATGAGATGCGTACGGACCGGCACACCTGTTGGATCTCGACATGGAGCATGAGCTTGTTCGTCCCCGAAAGGCACGCCCCGGGGACCACCTCGCGGTCCTCTCACCATCCTTCGCCGCAGCCGGCGCCTATCCGGTGATCCACGAGCAGGCCATGCGACGGCTTGCCGACCTGACCGGCCTCGTACCTGTCGAATACCCCACCACCCGCCAGGTGGGTGCGACCGCGGCAGCGCGTGCGGCGGACATCAACGCGGCCTTCGCGGACCCCCAGGTACGCGGCATTCTCGCCGTCATCGGCGGCGAGGACCAGATCACCGTCATCCCCCACCTGGACGCCGACCTGGCCCGTGCCGACCCGAAGCCGTTCCTCGGCACCAGCGACAACACCAACCTGCACCACTGGCTCTGGGGACTGGGCATCGCCAGCTTCTACGGCGGATCCTCGCAGGTGCACCTCGGCCCCGGGCCTGCCGTCGACGACGTGCACGTCAGGTCGCTGCGAGCGGCGTTGCTGACCGGGGAACGGCTGGAGGTCACCGACCCGGGTGAGTCCGAGGACATCGGCGTCGACTGGGCAGATCCGCAGGCGTTGAAGTCGTTCGGAGAGCGCGAACCGACGGAGCCATGGAGCTGGCACGGGCCGGCCCGAGCGGTCACCGGCCGCACCTGGGGTGGCTGCCTGGAAGTCATCCAGTGGATCCTGACGGCGGGACGCTTCCCGTTCCCCCCGGAGGTCCTGCACGGCGGGGTGCTGATCATCGAGACGTCGGAGGAGCTTCTCCCCGCCCCTGAGGTCGGCTGGATCGTCCGATCACTGGGTGAACGCGGTCTCCTCAGCGCCGTCGACGCGGTCCTGGTCGCCCGTCCGCCGGTCTCCGACCACACCCGTCGACCCCCGGCCGCAGATCGGGCGCGACTTCGCGAGCAGCAGCGCGACACGGTCGTCGACGTGGTGACCCGCTACAACCCCGAGGCGGTCGTCTGCGTCGGCGTGCCGTTCGGCCACACCAAGCCACAATGGATTCTTCCGCACGGCGGTCAGGTCACCGTCGATGGCGTGGAACGCCGGATCTTCGCCGACTACCGGTAGAGGCCGTTCGGCAACGGGGCCTACGCCCGCCGCACCGAGCGACCGTCCTTCCTGGCTGCCCGAATGCGGTCCCGAGACTGAGAACGGGCGCTCACACACCACGCCTCCTATTGCCCGCCCGACCTCTGGTGGGTGCGGGCCGCACGGCGGGTGGTGAATCCAGTGGACCGGCACCGACCGTGGCGGAAAGCTGTGGGGATGGAACCGACACAGACGGCGATCATCGTGCCAATACCCGAGGCCGAGGAGGCGGTGGGCCCCTTCCGGGCATCGCTCGACCCGGCCGCCGGGTGGGGGGTGCCAGCGCACGTGACCGTCCTCTACCCGTTCCTGCCCCCGCAGCAGATCGACGAGCAGGTCTTGGCCGTACTGCGCGAGACCATTGCCGGGATCCCGCGGTTCGACGTCGCACTGACGGACGTCGGCTGGTTCGGTGACACGGTCGTCTGGCTTGCTCCACAGCCAGCTCGCCCGTTCCGGGAACTCACTTCGGCCGTGTGGCAGCAGTTTCCCGAGGCGCCCCCCTATGCCGGGGCGCACAGCGATGTGGTGCCGCACCTGACCATCGGTCACGACGCCGCCAAGGCCACGCTGAGCCACGCCGCAGAAACAATCTCCACGCACCTGCCGATCAACGCGGCCATCGACAGAGTCAGGCTCATCGCCGGAACACCGGACATCAGCCCCTGGCGCACCGTCTGCGAGTTCCCGCTGGGCGCCACACCACCTGCGCCGGCTGGACCGTTACCGTCCTTGACGTGAACTCGGCGGAATTCTGGAAGTTCCTGGAGCGGTCAGCCGAGGAGACGACCGACCCGGCCCGAAGACTGGACTGGTTGGCATACCGGCTCAACCGCGTTTCACTGGAGCACATCGCGGACTTCCAGGTCCACCTAGAGGCTGCGCGTCGCCCGATCGATACCTACGCCATGTGGGGCGCAGCCAACCAGATCATGGACGGCCTGTGCAGCAGCGACTCGTTCTGGTACTTCCAACCATGGCTCATCGGCCAGGGGCAGCGCTGGTGGCAGCACGTCGCCCAAAACCCCGACAACCTCGCCGACCTGCCCGCTGTGCGTGCGCTCGCCGGCCGCAGTCTCTGGGAACGGGCCGACGCGGAGTGGCCGCACTGGGAAGAACTCGCCTACGTGGCATCCCGCGCCTACGACCGCATCACCGGGCGTGAAGACAGCCTCCATGAAGCGCTGGACGCCCGGGGCCACCGCGCGTACTTCGATCCAGCCCCAATCGATGAGCCCTGGGACAGCGACAGCCTCGCCGAGATCGAACAACGCCTGCCGCGCCTCATGCGCTTGTTCCCCCGCCAGCACTACGTGAAGCCCTGACCTGCGGTGCGGGGAGTCAGAGAGCGGATCTCCTCGTCGGGCAAGCGTGGCTGATGGTCCGTGGATGGCCCGCCGGACGCAGTTGGCCTGAGCAACATCAAAAGCCCTGGCTGGGACTGTTGTCCTGACCAGGGCTTCTGCACGTGGAGCGGGTGACGGGAATCGAACCCGCACTGTCAGCTTGGGAAGCTGATGTTCTGCCATTGAACTACACCCGCAAGCGGCACCACTGTACCCGAGTCATCGAGCCCATGCACCCAGGCACCCCCGGTGACCGCAGGTGTCCGACCGTGCCGCCCGGGTCGGCGGGGTTGATCCACTCGGCTTCCTGAAAGTCGGGGCATCCGCAGCGCCGGGATACCGCGGTTTCGCCGAAGTCGAGTGGATCATGCGGGAGTGGCGGCTCGCCGGGTGTGGCGGGCGTACGCATCGGTGCCGGCTCCGTCACGACGGAGCCGGCACCGATGATCTTCCGGTCGTGTGGTCAGGCGGCCGTGCACTGCACGTCACGGCTGAGGAGGGTCGGGCGCGTCTGCGGGACGGCGATGGGCGCTGCCACCGCCGACTGGGCGTTTGGGTCGAGCCAGACCCGAACGGCCGGCCGGCTCGGCCCGAGACCCGGAATGCCCGCGATGTGCTGCTCGCGGCGGGTGAGCATGGCCACGTCGACGGTGAACTCGAAGAGCCGCCAGTCGACCTGCGGCTCGGCCCGGGCGCTCTGCGCCAGCTGCGCCACCCGGATCGGATCGGTCACCGGGCGGGCGTGACCCGCCACGTACGCCTCGTCGTCGCTCTCCTCCGCAGGGAACGAGTGCAGCGCGTAACGGCCGTCACGTTCGAGGTCGCGGCGCTTGGGCGAGTCGATGATGAAGCAGAACAGCCCCTCGGCGGTGATGACCGGTGAGACCGGATGGACGCGGGGCCCGCCGTCGGCACGGACCGTGGCCAGATAGCCGAAGCCCGGCCCGTACTGCTGAAGGAGAACGCGGATCCCGTCGGCGAGTCGGGGCTCGTCGGCGGCGAATTCGGACCAGGAAGCCATGTGGGCATTCTATCGAACAAATGTACGAGTAGCGACCTCGACGCGCTGGTCCGGCACCGAATCCGGCCACTTCCGGCAACGCGGCTATGGTGGTCCGATGCTGCTCTCCGACCGTGACCTGGTCTCCGAGATCAAGGCCGGCACGCTGGGCTTGGAGCCGTTCGAGCCCACCCTGGTCCAACCCTCCAGCATCGACGTCCGACTCGACCGGCTGTTCCGGGTCTTCAACAACCACCTCTACACCCACATCGATCCGGCCATGCAGCAGGACGACCTGACCTCGGCGGTCGAGGTCCCCGACGGCGAGCCGTTCGTGCTGCACCCGGGGGAGTTCGTGCTCGCCTCGACGCTCGAGGTCATCTCGCTGGGTGACCAGCTCGCCGGCCGACTGGAGGGCAAGAGCTCCCTGGGCCGGCTCGGGCTGCTCACGCACTCCACCGCCGGTTTCATCGACCCGGGCTTCTCCGGCCACGTGACGCTGGAACTCTCGAACGTGGCGAACCTGCCGATCACCCTCTGGCCGGGCATGAAGATCGGGCAGCTCTGCATCTTCCGGCTCTCCTCGCCAGCCGAGCACCCGTACGGCTCGGTGGTCTACGGCTCGCGCTACCAGGGCCAGCGGGGGCCGACACCCAGCCGCGCCTGGCAGCACTGGCGCACCTGGCCCACCCGCTAGGACCAGAACGACGAGGGCCCGCCGCGAGGAGATCGCGACGGGCCCTTCGGTCACACTGGGTCAGCCTGGACGGCCGTAGCTGTGGATCGGGCCGTCGTCGACCTTCTTCATCTTGACCGGTTGACCAGCCTGCGAGGCGTGCACCACCCAGCCGCCGCCGACGTACATGCCGACGTGGTGGATGTCGCTGTAGTAGAAGACCAGGTCGCCGGGGCGCAGGTCACCCTTGCTGACGTTCTTGGTGACCCGGCTCTGCGCGGCGGCGTTGTGCGGCAGCGACACGCCGGCCTTCGCCCAGGCGGCCAGCATGAGCCCGGAGCAGTCGTACGAGTTCGGACCCTCGGCACCCCAGACGTAGGGCTTGCCGATCTGCGCGCAGGCGAACTTGACCGCGGTGCCCGCGGCACCGCCGGGGTAGCTACCCGGGCAGGGCGCCGGGCGCAGCGGACCGCCGCCGCCGCTGCCGTACACCTTCAGGCGCAGCTTCTGCAGGCGGTCGATCTCGTCGTTGATCTGCTTCTTCTTCGCCGCCAGCTGGGCTTCCGTGCGGGTCAGCTGGGCCACCATCTCGTCCAGTGGCGCCTTCTGCGCGGCCAGTTGGTCGCGCAGGTCGGCCACCTGGCGTACGTCCTTCTGCTGGTCGTGCGCGAAGCGGTCCAGCATTTCGAGCTGGCCGACCACCTCGCTGGGCGACCGGCTGCCCAGCATCGCGTTGACGGTCGAGACGTTCTCACCCATGTAGGCGCGTACGGCAAGGGCGCTGACCTTGTCCATCGCGGCGTCGACCTGGCGCTCGAGCGGAGTGATCCGGGCGGCCAGCGCGTCTGCCTGCTTGCGCTTCGCGGCGAGGTCGATGCGGGTGGCGTTGTGCCGTTCGATGACCGGTTCGAGCTTGTTCCAGTCGGCGTCGATCTGGCGCTCGATCTCGGCGACGGAGGGGTCGGCGTGGGCCGCCGTGGCACTACCGGTCAGAACGACGGCGACGCCGGCCAGCGCGGCGAGTGCGGTGGTTAAGCGGGACCAGCGTGGGCGCGGCACTATCGACGCCGGGCCGGCTGATGCCGACCGCTCGGACGACGGCCGCGGGGCATGGAGTGCCACCGGGGTTCCGTACTCCTTCTTCCTGACCGCCTACCGGGTTAGCTGACGGGTTCGGGCGGGAAGTCGGCGCCCTACCGCAGTGGCTGCGGATTCACCCCGAGGGACCTGGGTCCCCGGTTCGCTCGGAAACGACTCGGCGGTGTCGGTCCGTTACCGCCCGGGGTGGGCGGAGCTGCTGTCGGGCCGACAAATGACCAGAGTAGAGACGCCCGTTACCGATCCGCAACCCGTGCGGCCGTGACACTCCGTACGGATTGGACGAGGTCACTGACCGTGTGTGAAGAATTCTTTCCGTGCACGTCGATAGATGGAAAGGTATTGACGCGAGCTCCCGGACGGCGCGATGGTGATTTGACCTCACTCCGCGAGAATCTAGGGGGTTCGATGCACCATCCAACCCTGTCGACCGGCTGGCGCGCACTGCTCGCCGCCACCGTGGTCGCCGCCGCGACCACGGTGCCACTCTCCGTCGGCCCGGCCGCCGCCGCGCCCACCACCGACCGCCAACAGCAGTACGCCGACGCGGCCACCGAGTACGGCGTACCGGCCGTCGTGCTGCTCGGCGTCTCCTACCTGGAGTCCCGTTGGGACACCAACGCCGGCACACCGAGCACCAGTGGCGGCTACGGCCCGATGCACCTGACCGACGCGCGGCACGTGGCCGCCCTACCCGGACGCGGTCACCACGACGCCGGAGCCGAGGACCCACGCGGTGACGACTCCCGGCCGGCCCGGGTGCCCGCGCCCCGACCGGTCGAGGCGCCCGCCCCGTCCACCGCCGCGTTGCAGACCGTCGACGCCGCCGCCGCGCTGACTGGTGCCGCCCCCGAGGCACTGCGTACCGACGCGGGCCTCAACATCCGGGGTGGGGCGGCGCTGCTGAGCGCGTACCAGAGGGATCTGGGCGCGCCGGTCGGCGCGGGCACCGACCCGGCGGCCTGGTACGGCGCGGTGGCCCGCTACTCGGGCGCGGACAGCGCCGACGCCGCGGCGGCCTTCGCCGACGAGGTCTTCACCACCATCGGCGCGGGCGAAGCCCGGGTGACCGACGACGGCCAGCGGATCACCCTGCCGGCCCGCGCAGTGCGGCCCGAACGGTCCTGGCTGGACCGGCTGGGCCTGCGCCGGCTGGCCCGCCCGGACGGGGTGGAATGCCCCCGCACCATCTCCTGCGAATGGATCCCGGCGCCCTACGAGGCGTTCGACGACGGGGACTACGGCAACCACGACCTCTCCGACCGGCCCGCGCGGCAGAAGATCGAGTACATCGTCATCCACGACACCGAGGCGAGTTGGGCCACCACCCTGCAACTCGTCCAGGACCCAACCTACGTGAGCTGGCACTACTCGCTGCGCTCGGTCGACGGGCACATCGCCCAGCACGTCAAGACGAAGGACGTCGGCTGGCACGCCGGCAACTGGTACGTCAACGCGAAGTCGATCGGGTTGGAACACGAGGGCTTCGCGGCGCAGGGCACCTGGTACACCGAGGCGATGTACCGGACCTCGGCGAAGCTCGTCCGGCACCTGGCGCTGCGGCTGGGCATCCCACTGGACCGCCAGCACATCATCGGCCACGACAACGTGCCCGGCACCATCCCCTCGACAGTGCGGGGAATGCACTGGGATCCGGGCCCCTACTGGGACTGGACGCACTACTTCGACCTGCTGCACGCCCCCCGACTGGACACCGGCACCCCGGCCACCGGGCTGGTCCGGATCGACCCGGACTACACCACCAACCAGCCGGCGTTCACCGACTGCGTCACGGTGGGCGTGCCCTGCGCTCCGCGCGGTTCCTCGTCGGTGGTGCTGCGCAGCGCGCCGTCCGCTGACGCGCCGCTGGTCAACGACATCGCGCTCCGCCCGGACGGCAGCCCGAACACGATGGCGGTGTCGGACCACGGGGCCAGGGCGTCAGCCGGGCAGACGTATGCGCTGGCCGGCCGGCAGGGCGACTGGACGGCGATCTGGTACCTCGGGCAGCGGGCCTGGTTCCACAACCCGTCGTCCGCGCCGACCGCCAGTTGGACCGTCGGAGTCGTGGCGACACCGAAGCCCGGAAGAGCCACCGTTCCGGTCTACGGACGGGCGTACCCGGAGCAGTCCGCGTACCCGGACGGGGTGCCCTACCAGGCGATCACGCCGCTCCAGTACACGCTGGCCGCCGGGCAGCGGTACTCCGTCGGCGCGGTGCTGGCCGGCGAGTACTACCGGGCCAGCACGTTCGACGGCTCCTCACCCGGTGACTGGACGGTCATTCGCGGCAAGAACCGGTACGCGCAGATCCAGTTCGGCCACCGGATCATGTACGTCGACCTCGCCGACGTGCAGCTGTTGCCCTCCCCGGTGGGGGCACCCCGCTGAGAACCACGACGGCCCCCGGTCGGTGACCGGGGGCCGTCGTGTCGCGCTGGGGCCTGTGTCAAAGTCCTCGGTCGAGCCGAGGCGGAGTCCAGGCGGCGATCCGGCAAGGCGGAGATTGGCCCGGATACCGGTGTTGTATCCGGGCCAATCTCCAACGCGGCCGGTCGTCGCCTGGGCCCGCCGCAGGCCGGCCAGGGGCTTTGACACAGGCCCTGGGTGGATCAGCCAGGTCTGCGGAACCCGGCGACGGGCATGGTGGTGATGCTGGACACCTGCACCGGTTTGCCGGCGCGTGGCGCGTGCACCATCTGGTTGTTACCCAGATACAGCCCGACATGACTCAAGCCGGAGAAGAAGAACACCAGGTCACCGGGGCGGGCGTCGGCGCGCGAGATGGCCTTGCCCTCGTTCCACTGGTCACCGGTGTGGTGCGTCAGGTAGATCCCGGCCGCCTTGTAGGCGTACTGGGTCAGCCCCGAGCAGTCGAACGAGTTCGGCCCGGTGGCACCCCAGACGTACGGCTTGCCGACCTTGCCGCAGGCGGTCTTGATCGCGGTGCGGGCCGCCGCACTGAACACGCCGTTGATGGTCGGGCAGGCCGCCGTCTTGACGGTGGTCTTGGGCATCGACGCCTCGAGCTGCTTGATCTCGGCGTCGATCTGCTTCTTCTTGGCCGCCAGATCGTTCTGCTGCTTGGTCTGGGTGACGATCAGCGCGTCCAGCTTCTGCTTCTCGCCGTCGTACTTGGCCCGCACGGCCAGCACGCCCTCGACCTCCTTGCGCTCCTGCGAAGCGAGCCGGTCGAGGATGGTGAGCTGCTCGGTGAGCGTGTCCGGCTTGGCGCTGACGAGCAGCGCACCGATGTCGTGTGACGGGCCGGAGATGTAGTAGCGGGAGGCGAGGTCGCCGACCCGGTTGAGCGCCAGCTCGCTCTGCAGCGCCAGCGGCTCGATCTTCTTCTGCAGGTTCGCCGACTTCTGCCGGTTGACCTTCAGCTGCGCCCGGACCTTGTTGTACTGCTCGATGGTGGGCTCCAACTGCTCCCACTTCTTGTCGATCTGCGCCTCGATCTCGTCGACCGTGGGCGCGGCATGTGCCGGCGCGGTCAGCAGACCGGCGCCGACCGCCGCCGCGGCGACCAGGATCAGCACCCGGTGCGCGACGCGACGCAGGCCACCAGAGCGAGCAGACGCAAACAGGTCGTGACGATGAGGGGGCATGGTTGCCACCGGCACCGACTCCTTTGCAACCGACCGCCGGGCGCCTCGCGTGAGGAAAGGGCCGAGGCAGACGACCCACAGCGGTCGGTGCCTCACATTAGGGAAGCTCGCGGCGGTAATCAAGGCGAGGGCGGTAACCATCACTGTCGTGCAACCGCTTGCACACCAAGGGTATTCGTCCATCACCCAACGATTGCGGTCAATACGTCGTCAAGAGTGACCACACCGATCGGCCGTCGCCCGTCGCTGACCAGCACCATGTGCCGCCGTTCGCGACGCATGGACAGCAGCAGGTCGGCCAGCGTACGGTCCGGCGGCACCACCGCCAGCGGCCGGTAGACGTCGGCCGGCACCGGGGACCGGCGGCCCTGCCCGGCGTACCCGAGAACGTCCTTGACGTGCACGAAGCCGAGCACCCGACGGGTCGACCGCTGCACCACCGGGAACCGGGACCGGCCGGTCCGGGTCGCCAGCACCTCCAGTGACGCCGGCGAGACGTCCTCGGCCACCGTCACCACAGTCGACCACGGTTGCAGCGCGTCCGCCGCCGTCCGGGCGTGCAGGGCCAGCGCGCCGGTGATCCGCGCGTGCTGTTCCGCGTCGAGCAGCCCCTCGGTCCGCGCCTGCGAGACCAACCCGGCCAGCTCCTCGGCGGTGAACACAGTCTTCACCGACTCGGACGCCTCGATCCGCCAGAACCCGAGCACCCTCCGGGCCGCCCATTTCATCGCGAGCAACAACGGTTTGGTGGCCACACAGAATGCCAGCATCGCCGGGCCGAGCCAGAGCGCGGAGACCTCCGGACCTGCCAGCGTGATGTTCTTCGGCACCATTTCACCGACGACCGTGTGCAGAAAGACCACCACGCCCAGCGCCAGCACGAAAGCCACCGGGTGCACCGCCCGCTCCGGGAGGCCGGCCGCGTGGAACGGCGGCTCCAGCAGGTGCGCGAGCGCCGGTTCGGCGATCGCGCCCAGACCCAACGAGCAGACAGTGATGCCGAGCTGCGCGCCAGCGATCATCAGCGGAATCTGGTTCATCGCCGACAACGCCCAGCGGGCGCGTTTCGACCCGGCGGCCAGCGGCTCGATCACCGTCCGACGGGACGCGATGAGCGCGAACTCGCTGCCCACGAAGAACCCGTTGCCGAGCAGCAACAGCACTGTCACCAGCAGCTCAGTCATCGTCGTCCGGGTCCGCCGGGCGCAACACCCGGACCTGCTCGATCCGGTGCCGCTCGACCTCGACCACTGTGAACTCCCAGCCGGCCGCCTCGACCGACTCGCCGGCGAGCGGGATGTGCCCGAGCTGGGCCATCAGGAACCCGGCCAGCGTCTCGTACGGCCCCTCGGGTAGCCGGAAGCCGGTCTGCTCGGCCAACTCGTCGGAGCGGAGCACACCGTCGACCAGCACCGTGCGCTCACCGCCCGGCACGGTCAGCTCGTCTGATCCGTTGTCGTCCACGCTCGCCGGGTCGAACTCGTCGGCGATCTCCCCGACCAACTCCTCGACGAGGTCCTCGACGGTCACCACGCCGTCCGTGCCGCCGTACTCGTCGACCACGATGGCCAGGTCCGCCCCGGCCGCCTTCAACGCCGCCAGGACACCGTCCAGGTTCAGGCTCTCCGGCACGTACACCGGCTCGCGGGCCACCGAACCGACCCGGGTCGACGCGCGGTCGGCCAGCGGCACGCCCAGCGCGTCGGGCACCCCGGCCACGCCGGTCACCAGGTCCAGGGTCTCCTCGTATACCGGAAACCGAGTCCGCCCGGTCCGCCGCGACTCCTCCAGAAGCTCCGCCACGGTGGCCGTGGCGCGCAGCGCGACCACGTCCACTCTGGGGGTCATCGCCTCCGCTGCCCGCTTGTCACCGAAGCGGATGGTGCGACGCAGCAGCATCGCGGTGTCCGTGGGCAGCGCGCCGGCCCGCGCCGAGATGCCCGCCAGCAGGCCCAGTTCCTCCGGCGAGCGGGCGCTGGCCAACTCCTCCTGCGGCTCCACGCCGAACGCCCGGACCAGTCGGTTCGCCGAGCCGTTCAACCCCCGGATCACCCAGCCGAACGTCCGGGAGAAGGTGTGCATCGGACCGGCCGTGGCCAGCGCCGCCGGCATGGGCCGGGCCAGCGCCGCGTTCTTCGGCACCAGCTCGCCGAAGAGCATGGAGATGAGCGTGGCCAGGGCCAACGCGAGGAACGGGGTGAGCCGCTCCGTGTTGTCCCCGGCCAGCGGGCGCAACAGCGGGGTGAAGAGCCGAGCCAGGGCCGGCTCGGCCAGGTAGCCGGTGAGCAGCGCGGTGATGGTGATGCCGAGCTGCGCCCCGGAGAGCTGGAAGGAGAGTTCGCGCAGCGCTGTGCGTACCGTCAGGGCGGCCTGGTCGCCCGCGGCGGCCCGCCGGTCGATCTCCGCCCGGTCGACAGTGACCAGGGCGAACTCGGCCGCGACGAAGAACGCGTTGCCCGCGGTCAGGGCTGCGAAGCCGACCAGGGGCAACAGCGTCATCAAGAGTAGGCCGTCGATGTCGCCTCACCTCGGCGAGATTCTTGCACGACGGCGGCGGCCCTCAGGGGCGCGTACGCCGAGCACTCGGGTGACTGCGCCGGCGAGTCGGTCGGCCTCTGGCA
>NZ_JBEZEH010000066.1:11565-30443 GCF_040648775.1 Micromonospora sp. NPDC049089 | reverse complement strand
CTGCCGGTGCCGCGCCGGCGGGGGGGCCCCGGATGCGCCGGTGGCCGGGGGGCGGTGGGGTCGCCGGAGCCGACCGCACCGGAGGGCGTACTCACCTGTTCAACGCCTCCACCCACTGGCGGCCGACCTCGGCGGGATCCAGTGCCGCGCACCGGGCGTGCCAGGACTTCTCGAAGTCGGCCAGTGTCGGCCGCTGGGCACCGGTCAGCCGGAGCACCGCGTCCGCGAGGGCGGCCGGCGACGTGTCCGCCGCCAAGGCTCCAGGCACGAAGGTCGGGATCATCTCGTCCAGCGCGGGCACCGGGAGGGCCGCCACCGGCAGGCCCGCCTCGGCGGCCTCGACCAGGCTGAACCCGAAGGTCTCGGCGCGGGACGGGTGGACCAGGAGGTCCGCTTCGGCGAGTAGCTGGGCGACGCCCGGCACCCGTCCGAGGAACGTGGTCCGGTGTTGCACACCCAGTTCCTGGGCCTTCGCGTGCAGCAGATCCCGTTCCTCGCCGTCGCCGGCGAGCGTGAGGTGGTACGCCTCCGGCAGCAGGGCCAGCGCGGCGATGGCGCAGGAGTGGTTCTTGTACGGGCGGAAGGCGGCAGTGGTGAGGAGGTTGATCCGTCGGTGGTCCACCACCTCGCGCGGTGCCACGAAGGGCCGAGGTGGCATCGGGTTGGTGATGGTGACCACCGGCTGCCCCGGCGCCAGCTGCGCAACCGTGCGGGCGACACCGTTGGAGACGGCGACGACGAGCCGTGGCCGCAGTCCCTTGAGCCGCGAGAACCGGGCCAGCGTGCGCACCCGGCGGTCGATCCGCAGACGTTCCGGCAGCAGGGAGTGCTCCCAGGCGACGTAGCTGCGGCCGGAACCGGCGAGGGCGGCACCAACCGGCACGCTGCCCCACAGCCCGCTGGCCACGATCTGGACGTCCGGTGCCAGGTTCTGCAGGCGCCGGCGCAGCGGCGGAACAGACTCCATCAACCGGGTGATCCGGGAACCGAGGCCCAGGGTGTCGACTTCCAGGTCGGCCAGTTCGGCGGGGACCCCCCGGGACACGACGGTTGCCGAGACCTCGACCCCCTGGGCCTGGAGGCCGCGGATCAGCAGCGCCGCCGCCAGCTCCATGCCGTAGAGCGGTTCGAGCTGCGGCAGTACGAAGTGCAGACGCATCAGTGTGGCCGTTCGGTCTCAAGCGGTCGAGTGGGGCTGCTGGGGGCCTTCGACTTGCGCATGGCGACCCGTTCCAGGGTCGACCGAGGTACGAGCCCGAGCGCCGCCAGCACCGCGTTCCGGGCGGACGGAGGTGAGTTGCGGCGGATCGCCCGCACCATCTCCCGCACGCCCTCCCGGTCCCGGGCCTGGAGAGCGTAGCGGAGGGTCTGGGCCGCGATGAAGTCCGAGAAGGTCCCCGGTGCCCACACTCCCTCCCAGCGCTGGGCCCAGTGCCACGAGGTACGCCAGTCGGCCCCGGCCGAGATCGACCCGGGGCTGCCCACCGTGTAGACGGCCGTCGCCTCCTCCACCTGGACGATCTTCACCCGGGGAAGCCGGGCGACCCGGACCAGCCAGTCCCAGTCCTGGTGTCGGGGGAGCGTCTCGTCCCAGCGGCACTCGGTCGCCAACTCGTACGTCGTCAGGAGCGTCGACGTGGGCAGCGACTGCCGGCCGATGCCGAGGTGACGGCGGCGGAACAGGTAGTCCTCCGGCAGCATGCCGTCGGGGATCACCTCGGCGGGTGCCGGTGCCGGCAGCGGCTCCGCGCCGTCCTTGCGTTGCAGGATCCGGGACGACACGACGGGGCGGAACCCGGCCGCCGCGACCCGCTCGAGCGCGGGGACCTGTGCCGCCAGCTTGGTCGGCAGCCAGGTGTCGTCGTCGTCGAGGAACGCGACGTGGCTGCCCGGGATGGCGTGGGTGACTCCGAGGTTGCGGGCGTACGACCCGCGCCGGCCGCCGCCGGTGCAGACCACCCGGTCGATGTGCTGCCCCAGGTTCCGCACCGTCTGCGGCACCTCCGGGGTGTCACAGACGACCACGATGTGGACGGATGTGCCCTGCTGGGATCGGGCGGAGAGCACCGCGTCGGCGATGCTGGGGCGGCCGGTGGTGGGGATCACGACGGATACGTTCGGCATTGCGTTCTCCAGGCGTTGGGGGTACGACCTGCACACGGCCGCCGGGCACGGCCGTTGGCCGTACCCGGCGGTGTGCCGGTGCGTGGGCGGATCAGCGGCCGCCGGCGCGGAACACCTCGGTCACCGTACGGAGCACCACCTTGACGTCGAGCCAGAGGGACCAGTTCTCGATGTAGAAGTTGTCGAAGCGGGCCCGGTCGGAGATCGGGGTGTCGCCGCGCAACCCGCTGACCTGCGCCAGACCGGTGAGCCCGACCGGAACGCGGTGGCGCATCGCGTACTGGGGGTATTCGGCCGAGAACTTCTCGACGAAGTAGGGGCGCTCGGGTCGGGGGCCGACAACGCTCATGTCGCCACGGAGGATGTTCCAGAGCTGCGGCAGCTCGTCGAGGGAGGTCCTGCGCATGATCCGGCCGATCGGCCCCACCCGCCGGTCGTTGGCGATGGACCAGTTGGTCTGCGACTCGTGCTCGTCGACGGGGCGCATGGACCGGAACTTGATGATGTTGAAAGGTCGGCCGTGCCGACCGATGCGCTCCTGGTAGAAGAAGATGCCGGGGCCGCCGTCGATGAGCGTGGCGACAGCGCAGATGAGGAGCACCGGGCTCAGCAGGAGCAGCGCCACCGAGGCGAACGCGATGTCCGACGCGCGCTTGAGCGCGGACTGCGGGCCGGAGAGGGTGATGTCGCCGATGCTGACGACCGGGACCGCGCCGATGTGGTCGCCGTGCGAACGGGACCCCCAGAGGGGGGTGGCCGCCCACAGGTCGCACTCCGCCGTCCGTGGCCGGGCCAGGATCTCCATGAGTGAGGTCTCGGAGCAGTTCGCGTCCGCGACGATCACCACGTCGCACTCGCGCAGACGTACGAGGCTGTCGAGGTCGTCGAGGGATCCGATCAGCGGCAGCGCCGACGGGCCGTCCGGGGTGTCGACACAACCCACGAAGCGGAGGCCGTACTGGGGGTAGCGGCGCAGGAGCCGGGCGAGTTCCACGGCGGTGGGGCCACTGCCGACGATGATGGTGTTGTGCTCGACCCACCGGCGCTTGCGGGCGACGATGGCGAATTCTCGGGTGAAGGCCCGCCCGAGGATGACCAGCCCCGCCGACGCGGCGACACCGCGGGTGAAGCCGAAGACGTACTCGGCGGATTCGTGACGCATCGCCGCGACGATGGCGACCGCGGACGCCGCGGCCAGCAGACGCCCGCAGAGGCTCGGCACCTCGTCGAGGAAGCTCACGTGCCGTCGTGCCCGGTAGAGGCCGCCGCTGGCAAAGACGATCACGGTCAGGACCGTCATGGCCAGGGTGCCGCGCCAGTACTGCTGAGTGACGAGCAGCGGCGTCAGCAGTGCCAGGACGTCGACCGGCGCGGTCATCATCCAGGCCCGCAGCCACCGGGTCCGGGTCGAGGCGCGCGAGCCGGCGTACGGCAGGACGGCGGTCGTGTCCAGGCCGGCGCGAGGCTCGTGCTCTTCGGGGGCGGGGGCGGGGGCGGCTGCGGGTGCCGGGGCCGGCGAGGTCGAGCGCCGGTCGGCGGGCGCCGGGAAGGCCGGGGTCTGGTGGCCGGAAGTCTGGTGGCCGGCAGGCTGGTAACCGGGAGGTTGGTAGCCGGCAGGCTGGTAACCGGGGAACTGGTAGGCGGGAGGGCGACTCCCGCCGCGGCTCCCCTCGTCGTCCCCCTCACCGTCGCCCTGGGCGTCGGTGGCGTTCCCGGCCCGGTCCTCGGCCGGCACCGGTCGATGCCACATAGCGGGCTGATTGGACATTGTGGACCTCCCCGTGAGGGCCGGCTGACCTGGCCGGTCCGTAATTCGAGACAAGGCGGCGGACGGCAACGGCCACCGGCCCAGGGGTTACTTGGCGCTGGCGAGAATCTCGTCGACGGAGTCCCGGCGCACGGCATCATAGAAGGTCTTTGCCTTCTCGGTGTTCGCGAAGACGACGCTCTCGCTGCCCACTCGACCGGTGCCCTTCGTCGGGCTGGTGACGAAGGTGAGGTTACGACCACGGAGGCTCCGCAGGTCTGTCGCCATGCTGACGAGCGACATCTTCTCGTCCACCGCTACGGCGCTCGAGGTCGCCTTGACGAAGGAGTTGAGCCGCCCGGGATTGGTGACGATGCCACCGGACACGGCCTTGTCGAGAATGGCCTTGATGACCTGCTGCTGGTGACGGATACGGGCGAAGTCGCCGTCAGCGAACTGTTTGCGCTGGCGGGAGTAGTCCAGGGCCGTCTCGCCGTCCATCCGCTGCATTCCCTGCTCGAACTTGCGGAACGGCGGGTGGATCGACGTGAACGACTTCTCCGCGTTGATGTCGACGCCGTCCAGGGCGTCGATGATTTCCTTGAAGCCAGCGAAGTCGACAATCATGACGTGGTCGATTCGCACCGTCGTGAACGATTCGACTGTTTGCACCATCAGCGGAACGCCACCCCAGGCGTACGCTGCGTTGATCTTCGCATCGCGGCCGCCGTGCCCCCCGTTCTTGGCCTTCGGCACGTTCACCCAGGTGTCCCGAGGGATCGAGACGAGTTGCGCGCTGGCCCGGTCCTTCGGGATGTGCGCGACGATGATGGTGTCCGTGCGCGAGCCGCCAGTGCTCTCCGGGTCGCGGGAATCGCTGCCCAGGATCAGGATGTTCATCGCGCCGCCGGCCACCGCCTGCGGACGCCCCTCCTCGGGAACGTCGGCGAAGGCATCCACCCGGTCGATGTCCTTCTCGACCGAGCGAAGATAGAGGGCGCCACCGATCATGCTGCCGCCGCCCAGGATCGCTGCGACTACCAGGCAGATGACGAGGACGCGACGCCAGCGAGGGCCACGACGTCGCCGCTTGCCCCCGGCCGGGACATCCTCGTGCGGATCGACTGCGTGTGGATCGACGAACTGGGTGTCGGCATCGGTGTACCGCTGAGCACCAGACATGTGGGCGATGCTACTGATTGAGTGCGCCTGTCGTGCACCCTCGTCCTTTCGGCTATCGCATGCCTGCCGACCGGGGCGGCGAACCCGACCCTGCGTTCGGACGGACTGCCGGTAACGCCGGCCCGGGAACGTTTTTCAGGCCCTATTCTGCTGCCCCTGCGGTTGGGTGAAAGCAATGTGAACATCGGGTTTCGCGAGGACGCTCCCGCTGCCGCCCGAACCCTGCTACAACGGCAGCCGTGGATCGAATCAAGCTCCGACGGGCCGTCGCGCGTACTCCACTCGCCCCGATCGCCGCCTTTCCCAAGAGGCTTCGCGCGGTCGCGCGGCACGACGCGAAGATGCTGCGCCGCTCGGCGCGCTGGCTGCTGACCTCCCGCGAGCACCACAACTACACGTACGACCTCACCTCGTTGAGCCGCAACCACCTCGCCTGGTTCGTCAGCGTGGTCTGCGACATCCCGGTCAAACAGGTACGGGCGTACCTCGGCGAGATCGAGTCCGACGACGGCCTGCGCCAACACCTCCTGGCGGCGATCGCCGCCTCCGACCGGCGCGGCCTCGCCGACAGGGAGATCCGCTACGCCCGGCGGATCGGCTGGTACGCCATCGTCCGCGCCACCCGCCCCGCCCACGTCGTCGAGACCGGTGTCGACAAGGGACTCGGCAGCGTCGTCCTGGCGTCCGCCCTGCTGCGCAACGCGCAGGAGGGGCACCCGGGCCGCGTCACCTCCCTGGACATCAACCCCGAGGCCGGCTACCTCGCCCGTGTCGCGCCGTGGTCGGAGGTCGTCGACCTGGTGATCGGCGACTCGATCGCCTCGATCGGCGCGCTGGACCGCCCGGTCGACCTGTTCCTGCACGACAGCGATCACAGCCGAGCCCACGAGAAGCGTGAGTTCGACGCCGTGGAACCCAAGCTCGCACCCGGCGCGATCCTGCTCACCGACAACGTCACCAGCACCAACGTGCTCGCTGAGCACGCCGAACGCACCGGCCGACGGTTCCTCGCCTACCGGGAGACCCCGGCCAACCACTGGTACCCGGGCGACGGGATCGGCGTGGCATGGTAGCCGGGTGCGGCTGACCTCGATTCACACGTACCCCGTCAAGGGCTGTCACCGGCTCGACCACGACGGCGCGTTCGTGCACCGGTGGGGTCTGGCCGGCGACCGGCGTTGGATGCTCGTGGACGCCGACGGGGTCGGCGTCACCCAGCGGGAAACGACCCGACTCGTCGGCCTGCGCGCCTCCGTGCACCCCGGGGGTCTGTCACTGCGCGCCGACGGGCAACCCGACCTCGACGTGCCCGAGCCGGCCGGCGGCGAACCGGTCGCGGTCCGTACCTTCCGCAGCCGCACCTTCGGTGTCCCCGCGCTGCCGGCCGGCCACGCGGCCGACGACTGGCTCGGAGCCCTGCTCGGCCGACCGGTCCGACTGGTCTGGCTGGCCCAGCCGACCCGCCACCTGGCCGCCGGGACCCGCGAACACGACACCGGTGACCAGGTCAGCTTCGCCGACGCCTACCCGGTGCTGCTGGCCAACGCCACCTCCCTCGACGCACTCAACGACTGGCTGGCCGAGGCGGGGGAGGAACCGGTACCGATGACCCGCTTCCGACCCAACCTGGTCGTCAGCGGTGCGCCGGCCTGGGCCGAGGACGACTGGGTGGGTCGGCGGCTGCGCATCGGCGACCGGACGTTCCAGGCCGCCGGGCCGTGCGACCGCTGCGTGGTGACCACCACCGACCAGGAGACCGGGGTACGCACCAGGGAGCCGCTGCGCACCCTCGGGCGGCACCGCAACGTCAAGCAGAAACTCCTCTTCGGACTGAACCTGGTGCCGCTCGACAGCGGACCGCTGGCGGTGGACGCCCCGGTGGTCCTCGCGCCCTGACCGGTCGCCGACCAGCAACCGGCACCCCACGGTCACCGTCCGTCGATGCTGTCTTAGCTTTGGCTTAGCCCGCTTGTCCGTACCCGACCGGGTCCGGCAGCATCGCCGTCGTGACGGACGGAAGCGCTGTCGACATCAACATCGACCTGGACCATCCTCCAGAGGACCGGCCCGCGCCGTCGTCCGGCGCGAAACCCTGGCTGGTAGCCACCGGCGTCACAGTCCTCGCGGCGACGCTCGGGCTCACCCTCACCCTGCGATCCGGCTCCACCCCGGCCTGCGCCGCCGGCCGGACGCTGGCCGCCGCGCCACCCACCGGCAACGCCACGCACACCGGCAAGGCCACCTTCTACGACTCCAAGGGCGCCGGCGGCAACTGCTCGAACCCGGCCGCCCCCGCCAACCGGCTCTACGTCGCGCTCGGTCCGACGGAATACTCCGCCGGTGCCGCCTGCGG
Source organism: Micromonospora sp. NPDC049089 (assembly GCF_040648775.1). NCBI lineage: Bacteria > Bacillati > Actinomycetota > Actinomycetes > Micromonosporales > Micromonosporaceae > Micromonospora > Micromonospora sp. NPDC049089. The sequence goes on along the minus strand of NZ_JBEZEH010000066.1, from coordinate 23,037 downwards.
CGGATTCCTCGACGTCGTCGGCCCCAAGGGCACCGTCCGGGTGCTCATCATGGACCAGTGCCCGGAGTGCGAGCCCGGCCACCTCGACCTGTCCCGCGAGGCGTTCGCCCGGATCGCCGACCCCGTCCAGGGCCTCGTCCCGGTGACCTACCGCGCGGTGGTCAACCCGCCGCTGCCCGGACCACTCAGCTTCCGGATCAAGGAGGGTGCGTCGCAGTGGTGGTTCGCCGTCCGCGTCGGCAACCACGGCAACCCGCTGCGGTCCGTCGAGGTCCGGCAGCGCGACAGCGACCCCTGGCAGTCGGCCGCCCGGCAGGACTACAACTACTGGCTGATCGCCTCCGGCGCCGGGCCGGGCCCGTTCACCGTCCGGGTCACCGACGTGTACGGCAACCGGGTCACAGCCGGCGGCATCAGAATGGCACCGGGCCAGGTGCAGAACAGCACGATCCGGATGTACGCACCCGGTGCCGGTGCCGGTGCCGCCACCCGCCGTCCGTCCGCGTCGACCCGTCCGCCGAGCAGCCGACCCGCCGTCACGCCGACGCCGACCCGTCGCTCCGTCGAGGTGGCGAGGACGAGCGCCCCGGCCACCGACGCCCCGACCACCAGTTCGGCCCGGGCCAACGCCCGGTGGTGCGAGGGCTGACCGCTCAGCCGGCCACCGTCAGATCGAGCCACATCAGGATCTCGTCCCGGTCGTCATCGGGGGCCACCCGCAACGCACCCGGAAGCCGGCCGACCTCCCGGTACCCGAGGCGACCGTAGAACTTGTCCAACCCCAGCCCGTCGCGCACCGTGACGTGCAGTGCCTCGTGGCCCAACGCCCTGCCCAGTCGCTCGGCCTCCACCATCAGCGCCGAGCCGAAGCCGGCGCCCTGGGTGTCCGGGTGGACCATCACCCGCTTCACTGTGCACCAGTGCGCCGTGAGCGGAAAACGGTTGTCACTGAAGATCAGCATCGCCGCCAGCCGGTCCCCGGAATAGCCGACCAACAGCCGGTCCGGTCCGTCGGCGATGCCGGCGAAGGTCGGATCGGCGGTGACGTGCACGTCAGCGGCGGTGACCGGTGGTACGAAGCCGACCGCCCCGCCCGCGTTGCTGACGTCCACCCAGAGGTCGACGATCTCGGCGCGTAGCTGCGGGGTCAGGTCAGGATCAAAGACGAAGCGCAGACTCACGCTCGCCATCCTGGCTCAACGACCAGGGCCACGACCCGCGGCAGTGACGTGCCCGACAACCGTGCGCGGGTACGTGATCGGTGTTGCCTGTGCGGGAGAGGGGATTCGAACCCCCACATCCTTCCGGATACAGGTTCCTAAGACCTGCGCGTCTGCCGTTCCGCCACTCCCGCCAACCCGCTGAGTCTAGAACGTCTGGCTGCGACGGTGTTGAGCCCGGCCTCCTTGAGAATGGTCGAGATCGTGCCGTGACCAACTCTGCATCCCCCACGGGGCAGATCGCGAAGGATGCCGGACAGCCGCTTCGGTCCGATATCAGGGTGCTCCAGCGCCTGTTCTATTACCGCCTCACGATGAGCCCTTGAACGCCAACCACGGTTCGGACGTGGTCTCAACACACCGTCCTGCTCCAGTCTTCGCCGAATCTTGTGCAGATACGCCGGGGTCCAGCCCAACTGTCGTGCCGCCTCCGTGGCCGTCACCTGCTGGGCATCGACCCGGCCGAACACGTCGACAATTTCTTGGCGAGTGGCCGGTCGGCGTTCGGAGCTGGACGCGCGTTCCTCTCCATCGGTCTGCGTCGCGACGATGGGAAGTTCAGAAGAACGGTTCCGGCGGCCGGCGTAGGTGTCGGTCTGGCTGTGGCAGTTCGGGCAGAGAATCCGCAGGTTCGGTGGCCGGTTGTCGAGGAAATCCCCGTTGATGTGGTCGACGTGCAGGATGAGCGACGCGGCCCGCCACACCGGCCCTATCCCGCACCCCTCGCACTCCTCCAGCACGCCGATCGTGCCCAGCGCCCACTTCAACCGCACGCCTGGCGTCCGCCGGGACCCGTCGGGCAGCACGACCAGGAGCTGCGAGGAGGTGATGCGCCGTTCGCCACGTCGCCCCTTGTTGTGTGCCTGCCTCGTGAAGTGCGACGTGTCGATGCCGAACCGTTTGAGCTGTCGGCTGATGTGCGCGTGTGAGCCGCCGCTGACCCGAACGCCGAGCAACCGCATCACCTCGGTGACGTTGCGGGCGACGGCGGCAGCGTCGGCCAGTGCTTCCGGCGTGTACTTGTATCGGACCACTGACGGACCGTAGCGCCCCGGTACGACAGGTCAGTCCAGGCCGAGGTCGCGGCGGAGCTTGGCGACGTGCCCGGTGGCCTTGACGTTGTAGAGCGCCCGCTCGACCTTGCCGTCGGCGTCGATCACGAACGTCGAGCGGATCACGCCGGTGACGGTCTTGCCGTAGAGCTGCTTCTCGCCGTACGCGCCGTAGGCGGTCAGCACCGACTTGTCCGGGTCGGACACCAGCGGGAAGGTGATGGCGTCGCGCTCGCGGAACTTCGCCAGTTTCTCCGGCTTGTCCGGGGAGATGCCGACGACCTCGTAGCCGGCGGCCTGGAGTGAGGCGAGTGAGTCGCGGAAGTCGCAGGCCTGCTTGGTGCAGCCGGGAGTCATCGCGGCCGGGTAGGCGTACAGGACCACCTTGCGACCTCGCAGGTCGGCGAGGGAGAGCTGGTCGCCGGTGTCGGTGGCGAGGGTGAACTCGGGCGCTGGGTCACCGGGGGAGAGTCGGTCGGGCGAGGTCATGGCCCCGACCCTACCGCCGTGCCGGCCAGCGCCATCACCGACGACGCGGGCCGTCGCTACGACGCGCGCCGGTCGTCTGTGGGCTGGGATGCGGGGGTGATCATCAGGGGGTCGGCTGGTGGAAACCCGCCGTTCATGCGCCTGACCAGGTAGAGGTGATCAAGGCCATGCCCTGTTGCCAGACTCTGGCAACAACTACTCCTGGGAAATAGGCTGTCCCACGCCGGCCCGGTCGGGCCAGCTGACGCGTAGGAGGTCGCGTGGAGACACTGGCGATGCACATCTCGAACGGGATCATCGACGGTCCCGTGGCAGCGATCTTCGCTGCGCTCGCTCTTGCCGCGCTCACCTTCTGCGTTCTGCGCAGCCGGCGCGACCTGGACGACCGGCTGGCCCCGATGGCCGGCCTGGTGGCGGCGTTCATCTTCGCCGTCCAGATGCTCAACTTCCCGATCTTCACGGCCGGTGTCAGTGGCCACCTGCTCGGTGGGGCGCTCGCCGCGATGCTTGTCGGTCCGTGGGTCGGCGCGCTCTGCGTCTCCGTGGTGCTGGTCGTGCAGGCGCTGGTCTTCGGCGACGGCGGCGTGGCGATGCTCGGCCTCAACATCACCAACATGGCGCTGCTCGGCACCGCCGCGGCGTACGCGCTGATCGCGCTGCTGCTGCGGGTGCTGCCCCGGACGCGAGCTGGTCTGGCGGTGACCGCGTTCGTCGCGGCGATGCTCAGCGTGGTGGTCGCGTCCCAGGGCTTCGTCGTGCAGTACTGGCTGGGCGGCACCACCGACCTGGGCGGCAACCTGGCCGGCCTGGCCGGCACGATGGCCGGAACCCACCTGCTGATCGGCATCGGCGAGGGCCTGATCACCGCGACCACAGTGCTCACCGTCGCGAAGGTGCGACCCGACCTGGTGTACGCGCTGCGCTCCCTGCGCACCCCCACCACCCCGGCTGTCCCGGTCTCCGGAGGTGTCCGATGAAGAACCGTTCCTGGGCCTTCCTGGCCGGCGGCCTGCTGGTCGCCCTGCTGCTCGCCGGCGTGGTCAGCAACTACGCCTCGTCCCACCCGGACGGGTTGGACTCGTCGCTGCTCAAGGGCTGCACCGTCGACGCCGACGACAACATCGTCGGCGGCAGCTGCCCGGCCCAGCAGGCGAAGGACCACGAGTTGGCCGACAGCCCGCTCGCCGACTACGGCGTACGGGGCGTGCGGAACAGCTTCGTCTCCACCGGCCTGTCCGGGGTGCTCGGGGTGCTGGTCACCTTCGCGGTCGGGGCCGGCGGGTTCTGGCTGCTGCGCCGCCGGGGCGGCGCGCCGACCGACGCTGACGCGGCCACGCCCACCAGGGACGCCACGCCCGCCGAGGATGACGCGGCGACGTCGCGCGCCGCCACGACAAGCTGAACAGGGGTACGCGGATGGGAGCCGGTCACGGGCACGTGCTGTACCGCGAGTCGGACTCGCCGGTGCACCGGCTCCCGCCCGAGGTCAAGATCGTGGCGATGGTGGTCTTCACCCTCGCCGTGGTGGCCACCCCACGGGAGGCGTTCTGGGCCTTCGGCGCGTACGCCGTGCTGGTGGCGGCGGTGGCGACGCTGGCCAGGGTGGGCCCATGGTGGTTGCTCAGCCGCGCGTTGATCGAGCTGCCGTTCGTGTTGTTCGCGGTCGCCCTGCCGTTCCTCGGCAGCGGCGACCGGGTCGAGGTGCTGGGCCTGCGGCTGTCCGAGGACGGGCTGCACGGCGCGTGGAACATCATGGCCAAGGGCACCCTGGGGGTGCTCGCCTCGCTGCTGCTCGCCGCGACCACCACCACCCGCGACCTGATCGTGGGGCTGGACCGGCTGCACTGCCCGCAGGTGCTCACCCAGATCGCCTCGTTCATGCTGCGCTACCTCGACGTGCTGGTCGGCGAGGCGCGGCGCATGCGGGTGGCCCGGATCTCCCGTGGAGACGACCCACGGTTCCTGTGGCAGCTGCGTGGCTTCGCGGCCGGGATCGGGGCGTTGTTCCTGCGCGCCTTCGAGCGCGGCGAGCGGGTCTATCTGGCGATGCTGTCCCGTGGCTACACCGGGAGGATGCCCGCCGTGTGGCAGGGCGAGGGTGCGGCCAGCGCCGGTCAGTGGCTGGTCGCGGCGACCGTACCGGTGTTGGCGGCCTCCATCGCCGCGACCGCCGTCGTGCTGTCATGATCGGTGTCGTGCAGACCGCTGTCTCGCTGGACGTTCGGGGTGTTCGTTACGCGTACCCGGACGGGCACGTCGCCCTTCAGGGGGTCGACCTGAACGTGCCGCGGGGCGACCGGGTGGCGCTGCTGGGGCCCAACGGCGCCGGCAAGACCACGCTGGTGCTGCACCTCAACGGCATCCTCACCCCGACCGAGGGCAGCGTGAGCGTCGGCGGGTTGACCGTCACCCCGGATCGGGCCACCCTGGCCGAGGTCCGCCGCCGGGTGGGCATCGTCTTTCAGGACCCGGACGACCAGTTGTTCCTGCCCACGGTGGCGGAGGACGTGGCGTTCGGGCCGGCGAACCTGGGTCTGCGCGGGGCCGAGTTGGCCGCCCGGGTGGACGAGGCGCTCGCCGCGGTGGGGATGAGCGAGCACCGGGGCCGGGCCCCGCAGCACCTGTCGTTCGGGCAGCGTCGCCGGGTGGCGGTGGCCACAGTGCTCGCCATGCACCCGGAGATCCTGGTGCTCGACGAGCCGTCGTCGAACCTGGACCCGGCGGCCCGTCGGGAGCTCGCCGAGATCCTGCGCGGCCTGCCGGTGACCCTGCTGATGGTCACGCACGACCTGCCGTACGCGGCGGAGCTGTGCGAGCGTTCGGTGATCCTCGACGACGGCCGGATCGTCGCGGACGCCCCCACCACCACCCTGCTCAACAACGCGCCCCTGCTGGCCAGACACCGTCTGGAACTGCCCTACGGCTTCACCCCCCAGCCCTAAACCCCCTCAGAGGCCCAAAACCCCGCCCCCGCCCCGCCCCCGCCCCGCCGATCTTGCACTTTCTGTCCCCGCCTTTCGGGATGAAAGCCGCATACGGCCAACCCAAAGTGCAAGATCGGCGCGGGGAGCGGGGAGTGGGGAGTGGGGAGTGGGGAGCGGGGCGCGGGGCCGGGGCCGGGGGTGGGGGGTGGGGGTCAGGGGGCTGGAGTTGGGATTGCTGTCGCGGTGGTGCGGGAGGTGGCGTGCAGGCGCAGGATGCCGGCGGCTGTCGCGCCGGCCCCGGTGATCAGGAAGAGCGCCACCATCACCCGGGCGGCCGCGGGCGACCAGGGCACCGGGGCGATGGCGCGGGCGAACACGGCGGCGTTCGACGCTCCGGCGAAGAGCGCCAGGCAGGCCCCGGCCAGGGCGACCACGAAGTCGGCGGCCGGGCGGCGGCTCAGCGCGTACCAGCCGGCGGCGATCGCGCCGAGGCCGGTGACCAGGGGCCAGATCTGCCCGGAGAGCAGCCCGACGAGCACTCCGCCCACGCCCTGGGCCCCCGCGTCCAATTCCCGTCCCACCGGGTACCCGACGGCCAGCGCGCCGCCGACGATCAGCAGCACGCCGAGCGCGGACATCGCGCGGGCGCCGGCCGGGGCGGTGGCGGCGAACAGGCCGAGCGCGCCCACCGCGAGCAGCCCCACGATGGTCACGGCCCACCAGGTGTACGAGTCCGGCGGCGGCACCCAGTCCAGGGTGCCGCCGATCACCATCGTGTCGGTGCCGTCACGCAGCGGGATGGTCCAGTCCCGGACCCGGTGCTCGCGGTCCGGTGCGGCGCGTACCGCGGCCGGTGGTGCCGACTCCTGCCACAGCGCGCGTTGGTCGTGCCAGCGTGCTGTGGTGCCGTCGTCGACCCGTTGCCAGGAGGGTGCGGCGGCCGGGTCGGCCTCGGCCGGGAGTTCGGTGTCCCCGTCGATGGTGCGGTTCAGGTACGTGGCGGGGGAGTGGCTGTTCTCGAAGACCCCGTCCGGGCCGACGCGCAGGTACGGCTCGCCGGAGTAGCCGATGACCTCGATGGTGCGGCCGGTGCGGTTGGTCAGTTCCAGTCGGGCGCCCGCCTCGATGACGCGTACCTCAAGCCCTGGCCGTGCCGGTGTGACGCCGGTGGTCCGGGTGCGGTAGTCGGTGCCGTCCGGTGCGTCCGCGCCGTGGGCGGCGGCGGGCGCCGCGCTGATCACTGTGGCCAGGCCGGCTGCGGCGGCGATCAGGCCGGCGCGGCCCAGCAGGGTACGGATCACTTGCCGGCCGCCGCCACGGCTGCGGTGAGAGCGTCCGGGGTGGGGTTCTCGACCGGTTGACCGTTGACCTTGACGGTCGGCGTGCCGGTGACGTTGCTCCGGCTGGCGTCGTCGGTGACGTGTTCGGTCCAACCCTTGTACGTCCCGTCCTTCACGCAGCTGCCGAAGGAGCCCCGGTCGAGGCCCACGCTGGTGCCGATGTCGATGAGCGTGTCGTCGGTGAGCCCGGCGCTGCCCTCCGGCGGCTGCTGGGCGAAGAGCGCCTTGGCGTACTCGTGGTACTTGCCGCCCGCTGCCGCGCAGCCGGAGGCGGCCGAGGAGCGGGTGGAGTACTGGGTGGTGGAGAAGCGGTTGAGGTACGCGACCGGGTGGTAGACCACTTTCGCCTTGTTGTCGGCCACCAACTGTTCGAGGGTGGACCCGCTGGTCTGCTCGAACTGCTTGCAGGCCGGGCAGAGGAAGTCCTCGTAGACGTCGACGGTGACCGGCCCGCCGCCGGTGACGATGCCGGTGCCCTCCGCGTTGGCGCCGGGTGGGGTGGTGAAGTCGTCGGAGCGCTGGCTGGACCAGACGGCCCAGCCGATGCCGGCGGCGATGACCAGGACGACGACCGCGGCGGCGGAGACCCAGATCGTGCGGCGGCGGCGCCGCTCGCGGGCCAACTGCTCGCGGACCACCCGGGCGGCGTCCCGCTGCCCCTTGCGACTACTCATCCTCGTCCTCCACAACGGGTTCGCCGGACAACCACCCGTCCACCGATACCGGCGTACGTGGCCAGATCAGCAGAAATCCGGCCAAGACCAAGAATCCCAGGTCCCGGAGGATCTCCGGGAGGTAACTGGGTGCCTGCCCCGCCGCCAGTTGCCCGCCGCTGCCGAAGCAGCCGCAGTCGATGGCGAGCCCCCGCGCCCAGGCCGAGGCGATGCCCGCGATGAAGACCACCAGCAGCGCGGCGGACACCCCGGCGACGAGCCGGGTGGCCAGCCCGAGCAGCAGCAGCACGCCCAACGCCAGCTCGACGAAGGGCAGCGCCGCGCCGATCACTGTCGCCACGTCGTACGGCATCACCTGGTACGCGTTGACCGCCCGCCCGGATGCGGCGAGGTCGCTGACCTTCGACGCGCCGGCGACCAGCCAGACGGCGGCGAGGCCGAGTCGGGCCGCGATGCCGAGCCACGGGCGGACCAGTGGCCATCGGCCCCACCGGGTGGAAGGTGCTGTCACGCTCATTTGTCGTCCCGTCCGCGCCGGAAGTTCCGCGTTCAGCCGGCCAGGGCGTCGCCGACCGCCTCGACCAGGTCGTCCCGGGCCCGGGCGACCCGGGACCGGATGGTGCCCACCGGCACCCCTTCGACGGCGGCGGCCTCGGCGTACGACAGGCCGAGCAGTTGGGTGAGCACGAACGCGGAGCGCCGCTCGGGGCCGAGGCGACGGACGAGGTCGGCGGCGCCGAACTGGCCGGCCGGGTCGGGGTGCGGTCGGTCGGTGTACGCGTTCGCCGCCAGGCGCTCGTCGAGCCGCCGACGCCTGATGACAGTGCGCAGGTGGTCGGCGCAGGCCCGGCGGGCGATGCCGAGCAGCCAGGTGCGGGCGCTGGAGCGACCCTCGAAGGCGGGAAGTGCCCGGAACGCCCGCAGGTAGGTTTCCTGGGTCAGGTCGTCGGCGCTGTCCGGGTCGACCAGGGCGGCGGCGAACCGCCAGACCTCGGCCTGGGTCAGCCGGACGAACGCCGCCTGGGCGGTCGGGTCGCCGTCGCGGGCGGTCAGCGCCCACTCGGTTGCCGGGTCCCGGGCGACCTCGTCGGCCGGCTCTGCCGGACTGACGACACCGGAGTCACGCGGGACAGGGATCACGACTCACCAGGTTACGCGGCAGCCGGCGGCGCGTCAGGGTCGTTCGACCCTTGGATGGTCTGCGCCACGTCGGGAACTTTTCTCCGTTCCGGGCCGACTACCAGTTCATGACGTGCGACCACCGACGCCCCCACCCCCCTCGGGTCGCCGAAAGGCACACCTATCGGCGACCATGTCCGGCATGACTGTCGCCCCCCGCCGCTGGGCCGCCAGGCTGGCGGCAGCCGCCGGCCTGCTCGTCACCGTCGTCGCCCTGTTGATCGCGCCAGCCACCTCCGCCAGCGCCCACGCGGTGCTGGAGAGCAGCAGCCCGGCCGCGTCCTCCATCGTGCCGAGCGGGCCGTCCGAGGTGGTCCTCACGTTCAGTGAGTCGGTCCGTAAGGTGCCCGGCAAGATCCGGATCATCGCACCGGACGGTTCCCGGGCCGACCGAGGCGAACCGTCGTTCGGTGACGCTGTCGTGACCATCCCGGTGGACCCGGCCGGCTCGCGCGGCACCTACCTGGTCAGTTTCCGGGTGATCTCCGCCGACAGCCACCCGGTTTCCGGCGCGTTCACCTACTCGGTCGGCGCGCCCTCGACCCCACCCGTCGACTCCGGCACTGACAGCCGCGCCAACCCGGTGGTGGAGACGGCGGTGAAGGTCGCCCGCTTCCTCGGCTACGCCGGTCTGGTGCTGCTGGTCGGGCCGGCGCTGGTGCTCGCCGCCCTGTGGCCGCGCCGGCTCTCCCGCCGGGGGCCGACCCGGCTGGCCTGGACCGGCCTCGGTCTGGTGGCCTTCGCCACCCTCGCCGACCTGTGGTTGCAGGTGCCCTACACGGCCGGTGGTGGTCTCTTCGACGTCACCGGCGAGGGGTTCGGCACTGTCTTCGGCAGCACCTTCGGCGCCGCCCACCTGGTCCGACTCGGCCTGCTGGCAGCGTCCATCTTCCTGCTCCGCCCGCTGCTGGCCCGGCCCGCCGGCCGCGCGGACGCGATCATCCTGGCCGTGCTCGGTGGCGCCGCCCTGCTGACCTGGCCGCTGGCCGGGCACGCGGCGGCCTCCCCAGCACCGGCGGTCTCGGTGGTGGTCGACGCGGTCCACCTGGGCAGCATGGCGGTCTGGCTGGGTGGCCTGCTCATGCTCGCCGTCTTCCTGCTGCGCCAGGCCGACGAGCGGGAGTTGGGCGCGATCCTGCCGATCTGGTCGCGCTGGGCGGCGCTCGCCGTCTCGGCGCTGCTGCTGGCCGGCACCGTCCAGGCGCTGATCGAGGTGGCCACCCCGCAGGCGCTCTTCGACACCACGTACGGGCGCCTGCTGCTCGCCAAGATCGGGCTGTTCGCGATTGTCATCGCCGTGGCCGCGTACTCCCGGAAGTTGGTGCGCAGCCGCGTCGCGGCGCAACGCCCGGTACCGGTGCGCCGGGCGGTCCTGGTGGAGCTGGCCGTCACCGTCGTGGTGCTGGCCGTGTCCGCCACGCTCGTGCAGACCACGCCCGCGCGCACCGCCGCGGCCGGGCCGTCCGCCGGGGCCGAGTCCGGCCTCTTCAGCACCAGGCTCTCCAGCCCGCTCCTGTCCGTCGAGGTCGAGGTGAGCCCGGCCGGGCGGGGCAACAACACGGTGCACCTGTACGCGTACGACAAGGCCAACCAGCCACTGCTGGTCGCGGAGTGGAAGGCGACAGCCGCGCTGCCCTCGGCCGGGATCGAGCCGATCGAGGTGCCGTTGCTGCGGTTGACGGACAGTCACGCTTACGGCGACGTCAGCATGCCGACGTCCGGCGATTGGCAGCTGAAGATCACCGCCCGAACGACCGACATCGACCAGGCCACGGTGACCGCCACCGTGCCCATCCGTTAGAGAGGTTCGCGAAACCCATGACCCGATTCCGGCGTACCGCAACCGCCGCTGCCGCCCTGGCGTTCACCGCCGCCGCCACCGCTGTGCTCGGCTTCGCCGGACCGGCGTCCGCGCACGTCACGGTGAACCCGAAGGAGGCAACCCAGGGTGGCTACGCCCGGGTGGCGTTCCGGGTGCCCAACGAGAGCGACACCGCGTCGACCACCAAATTGGAGGTCGTGCTGCCGGAGAACGCCCCGGTCGGCTCGGTGTCGACGATGCCGGTGCCCGGCTGGACGGTCGCCACGGAGAAGCGCAAGGTGGACCCGCCGATCGAGGTGCACGGCAGTCAGCTCACCGAGGCCGTCTCCAAGATCACCTGGACGGCCTCCGCCGACGCGGGGGTGAAGCCGGGTCAGTTCCAGGAGTTCCCCGTCTCGATGGGGCCGCTGCCGCAGGTCGACTCGATGGTCTTCAAGGTCCTGCAGACCTACTCGGACGGCAACATCTCGCGGTGGATCGACGAGCCGGCGCCGGGTGCCGAGGAGCCGGAGAACCCCGCTCCGGTGCTCACCCTGGCCGCCGCGGCGGCGCCGGCGGGTTCGGCCTCGCCCAGCGCAGCCGTGGCCTCGCCCGACGACGATGACGACGACGACGGCAACGGGCTCGCGGTCGGCCTCGGTGTGGCCGGTCTCGTCGCCGGCCTGGCCGGTCTGGTGCTGGGCGGGCTGGCGTTCACGCGTACCCGCCGGGAACCGGTCGCGAAGGTCTGACCCTGTTTCACCCGCTGGCCCGCCGGAACTTCCGGCGGGCC
>NZ_JBEZEH010000066.1:0-11555 GCF_040648775.1 Micromonospora sp. NPDC049089 | reverse complement strand
GGGTGGGGGGGGGGGTGGGGTCCCGGCGACCCCGCGGGTACCGGTCGGAGATGGTCTGCCCCTTTTACCCCCGCGGCCCGCGCGAATCTTCCGGCGGGCCAGCGTGCTTTCCGGAGCCGATGTCGACCGTGCCGTGGATATCCCCTGATCAGACGGTGTACGTCGGTAAGGTCGGCCGGGTATTTGGCTACGGAGGGGGACGGTGCGGATGCGGTTCGTGCGGATGATCGCCGGAGTGTTGCTGTTGGTGGTGGGGATTCCGGCGCTGTTCGCCGGTGGCGGGCTGTGGCTGGTGACCCGACACGCCGACCCCGGCGGGTCCTTCGCCGCCCGCTTCGAAACGGTCCGCACGCCCGGTCACGCGATCGTCGTCACCGACCTCGACCGGTTGCTGCGGCAGGAGGCGCCCTTCGCGCGTACCGCCCAGACCCGGCTGCGCCTGGACGCCCGCACCACGGGCGGGCCGGCCTTCATCGGCTTGGCGCCCGCCGCCGAGGTGCGTGGGTGGCTGGAGGCGGTGCCGCACGCCACGGTCCGCCGGATGGCGCTGGCCCGAGGCCCGCTGCCGGTCCGGCTCGATCCGGCCGGACCGGCCGCCGACACCCCCGGTGTCGCGCCGGCCGCCGGGTCCGTCACGCCGCTGGGCCAACCCTTCTGGGTACGCGAGGGGATCGGCTCGCTGGACTGGAGCGCGGACGACCTCGCCGGCGAACCCATGAGCCTGGTGGTGATGCGCCCCGACGGGGAGGACGACCTCGCTCTGGACCTGCACGCCGAGTTGCGGGTCGGGTGGACCGGCCCGGCCACCTGGGGTCTGTTGACGGTCGGCGTGCTGCTGGTGGTGTGCGCGGCGCTGCTTCTGCTGCGGCCACTTCGGCCACGCGAGGTGATCTTCGTGGTCGAGCCGGACCAGGTGCCGGTGCTCGCCGGCCGGCTCGGGGTCACCTCGCTGAGTGGCCTGGGCCCCCGGCAACCCGAGCCGACCCCGCGGTTGCCGCTCCGACAACTCGCCCCGGTCGGCTCCGGCGCCCCGGAACCCGCCCGGTCGGCGATCGGGGCGGCCCGCGCGGCCACCCTCGCCGACCTGGACGAACCGGTTCGGCTGCCCCGCCCGCCGGAGGTGACGTTGAGTCTCGCCTGGCCGCCGGCCGACGTGGACGAGCCCACGGCCCGGCCGGTGGCGGCCGCGCCGGGCGACGGAGCGGCCGGTGGCGGCCCGGTCGGGTGACGGCCCGGTCGGTGGTGGTGGGTGAGACGGCGAGTGGCCCGCCGCGCTGCCGACGCGGAGGGCCACCCTCACCGGGGGAGCGGTGCTACCCGAGCGACGCTTGAGGTAGATGAGGACAGATTAGCGACGAACATGGCCACTCGGGAGGTCTGTCCATTTGGTGCGATTTTCCGCATGGAGCCCCGAGCGCACCGGCAACGCCGCCAGCAGTAGCAGGCTGAGCAGCACGTAGGTGTTCTGCACGACGAAGTCCACCGGATCGTGGGTGTGGACCGGTCCCGCGCCCCAGGCCTGGAACGTCACCACGCCGTAGATCGTCACGGCGGTGATGCCCAGCGCGAGCCCGGCCAGCCACCGACGCCGGCGTGCCTCGTCCGGGCGGTCCGCGCTCAACGCCGCGTCGGCGAGCAGCACCACCGCCGGCACGAACCAGTAGATGTGGTGGGTCCAGGTGATCGGGCTGGCCAGGGAACCGACCAACCCGGTCAACGTCAGGCCGGTCAACGCGTCACCGGCCCGCGCCGCGCGGGCGGCCCGCCACAGCCCGTAGCCGGCGACCGCGGCCACCAGCAGCAACCAGAGCAGGCGGTCCGGCTTCTCCGGCTCGGTGAACCGGCTGAGCAGGCCGAACAGCGACTGGTTGCCGACGATGTCGGTGCGTCCCACCCGCTCGGTTGTCCACAGCTCGTGTGTCCAGAACCGCCACGAGTCACGAGGGGCGATCGCCGCCGCGAGCAGGGTCGCCGCCGCCGCGGTCGCGCTCGCCACCGCCGCGGCCCGCCACCGCCGCGTGGCCAGCAGGTAGACGATGAAGATGCCGGGAAAGAGCTTGAGGGCCGTCGCCAGCCCCACGCCCACCCCGGCCCAGCGTCGCGCCTGCGGCACCGCGAACAGCAGATCGGCCAGGATCAGCACGACCAGCAGCATGTTGATCTGGCCGAAGGTGATCGTTTCGCGGATGCTCTCCACCGCCAGCACCAGCAGGACGGCGGCGACCAGGGTGAACGTGCGGGGCAGGGCGTGTCGGGCGATCACCGGCGTCACCAGCCACCGGGTGGTCAGCACCACGGCCAGCACTGTGAGCGCCGTGAAGATCGCCACGGTGGCGCCGAGCCGTAACAGACCGAACGGCCACAGCAGCAGCGCGCTGAAGGGTGGGTAGGTGAAGTACAACTCGCCCTGCACCCGGTCGGGCTGGACGTAGTCGTAGAGCGGGTGGCCGACGCGCCACCAGTCCATCGCGGACATGTAAATCTTGAGATCGAAGAAGTTGTGCACGAGGCCGGGCAGGTACAGCGCTGGCAGCACAGCGCCGAGGGCCACCACCGCGACCAGGCGACGGACCGTACGGCCGCCGGGATCGTCTTCGGTGACGGCGGGCGGTGCGACGGGTTCTGCTGGCACCCCGAAACCCTAGCGGTCCGGTCCGCCGAGAGCGCGCAGCCGCGGGGCGTGGGCTGCGCGTAGGCTGTCCCGGTGGCTGATCTCCTCGTCTGGATCGACTGTGAGATGACTGGGTTGGACCTCGGCAGGGACAAACTGATCGAGGTTGCGGCACTGGTCACCGATCCCGACCTCAACGTGCTGGGTGACGGTGTCGACGTGGTCATCCACGCCGACGAAGCGGCGCTGGAGGGAATGCCGGAGATCGTGCAGACGATGCACGCCAAGTCCGGCCTCACCGAGGAGGTCCGTCGTTCGGCGGTCACCCTCGCCGAGGCCGAGGACCTGGTGCTCGAGTACGTCCGCACCTTCGTCAAGGATCCGCGTACGGCTCCGCTCTGCGGCAACTCGATCGCCACCGACCGGGGCTTCATTGCCCGGGACATGCCCCGCCTCGACGCCCACCTGCACTACCGGATGATCGACGTGTCGTCGATCAAGGAACTCTGCCGCCGCTGGTACCCCCGCGTGTACTTCGGTCAGCCGCAGAAGGGTCTCGCGCACCGGGCGCTGGCCGACATCCGGGAGAGCATCCGGGAGTTGGAGTACTACCGGCGCACCGTCTTCGTTCCGCTGCCCGGCCCGGACGTCGAGACCGCCAAGGCCATCGCCGCCGAACTCTGACCGCGCCGGCTCGTCCCGGGGAGCAGGGAACCCGCTGGACGAGGTACGTCGGGGTGTGGCTATTATTGGTCCGCACCCCGCCCGGAGCGATCAGCCGGGCGACGGCGGCATGGTGGCTGTAGCTCAGTTGGCAGAGCACCGGGTTGTGGTCCCGGTTGTCGGGGGTTCAATTCCCCTCAGTCACCCCACTGGTTTCACTGCTCAGGCCCCCTCCGAGGAGGGGGCCTGAGTCGTTGTGGGGCCGAGCCAGGGGCGACACGAAAGCCCCCTCCGAGGAGGGGGCTTTCGTCGGCTGGCTCAGGCGGTCGGTGTGGGGGATGGGGTGACCGCCCCGTCCGGGGCCGGGGTGGTGGCGTCCGGGTCGGCCGGAGGCTCGTACGGGAGGGCGCTGCCCTTGACGTACTCGTCCCAGCTCATGTTCCAGTCGGTCCAGCCGTTGCCGTTCTGGAGCTTGCGCTCGGTGCCCTTGACGGTGATCGGGTCGCCGATCTGGGTGTTCTTGAAGAGCCAGTCGCCGTTGGCCATCGACACGTTGACGCAGCCGTGCGACACGTTCGTGGTGCCCTGCTGCCCCTCGGACCAGGGTGCCGCGTGGATGAACTCCCCGCCCCAGGTGAGACGCTGCGCAAAGTCGATCTTGGTGCGGTAGCCCTCGTCCGGGCCCAGCTCCTCGAACGTGTCGAAGACCGTCTTGCGCAACTTCTCGATGACGACCATGGTGCCGCTGGACGACGGGGTGCTCTTCTTGCCCAGGCTGACCGGAATGGTCTTGATCACAGAGCCGTTGCGGGTCACCGTCATCCGCTTGGTCTTGTTGTCGACGGTCATGACCACCGCAGCGCCGATCTTGACGTCCACCGAGAGGTCGGCGCGGCCGTACCAACCCGCACCCATCGGCAGGCCGCCGGCCTGCACCCGGTAGGAAACCTTGCTGTTGGGCTTCCAGAACTCCTTCGGCCGGTACCGGATCTCGGTGGGGCTGACCCAGTGCCAGATCCCCTCCTGCGCCGGGGTCGAGGTGACGGTCATCCGGCGCTGCACGTCGTCGCGGTAGTCCTCCGGGATGTCCCGGCTGAACTTCACGATCAGCGGCATGCCCACCCCGACCACCTGGTTGTCACCGAGGAAGCTGCTCACCCGCACCTGGTTGCCGGGCTTGGCCATGGTGGTGAAGGTGCTCGTCGCGGTGGCCGGAAGCCCGTCGTCGCCCTTGGCGGTCACGGTGGCCGTGTAGCTCGTGCCGTAGGCCAGCGCGCCAGCCGGAAGCCACGACTTGCCGTCCTTGGCGAGGGCGCCCTCGACCGCCTTGCCGGCGGCGTCCTTCAGCTCGACCGCGGTTTCCACGGCGTCCTTCGTGGTGAAGGTGATGCCGGTGGAGGCCGCCACGTCCTTGGCGTCGGCCGCCGGCTCACTGATCGTCGCCGCGGCCTTCGGTGCCGGGTTCTCGCCGCCCCCGTGCCACGAGGACGACTTGCCGCCGTCGCCGTCGGTGCAGGCCGAGGTGAAGGCCAGCGCCACGGCGAGGAGCCCTGCCGCGAACACGCGGCGTCGCCCAGCGGGCCTGATCAGCTGGTCCTGGCTAGCTCGCATGAAGTCCCTCACAGTTGTGGTCGCTGCCCCATCGTCTCTTACTGACGCGCCAGAGCCGGCCCCGGTTGCCGAGGGTGAACCGAAACACGCCGTCAATAGTGCCCGAATCCTGCTACTATCCGGCGTTTCGTGAGCCTGGTTCGTCTCCGTGCCGGGAGTGCGGGGGTCGCCGCGTCGTCATCGACCGGCGGGAGTGCAAGAGTACGCCGGCCCGGCCAACGGCCGAGCCGGCGCAACGAGGCCGACGACTCAGACCGCCGGGCCGGCCCCGCCACTGGGCACCGGCAACGCGCTGCCCTTGATGAACTCCGACCAGCTCAGGCTCCACGCCGTCCAACCGTTGCCGGCGGTGATCCTGCGCTCGGTGCCCTTGATCGTGATCGGGTCACCGATCCGGGTCTTGTCGAACAACCACCTGGCGTTCGCCATCGACACGTTCACGCAGCCGTGCGAGACGTTCTGCCGCCCCTGCACGTGCTCCGACCAGGGCGCGGCGTGGATGTACTCGCCGCCCCAGGTGAGCCGCTGGGCGAACTGGATGTCGGTCACGTAGCGGTTGGCCGGATCCGGGTCGTCGCGGGTGTCGAAGACAGTGGCTTCCTTCTTCTCCATCACCACCATCGTGCCGCTCGACGACGGGGTGCTCTTCTTGCCCAGGCTCACCGGAATGGTGCGTACCGGCGTGCCGTTCTCGAACACCGTCATCTTCTTGTTGGCGTTGTCGACCTTCATCTCGAACGAGCGGCCGATCTTGGCGGTGGCCTTGCGGTCGATGTCACCGTACTTGCCGTTGCTCAAGGGCATCCCCGCCAGGGCGATCCGCACGGTGATGGTGGTGCCCGGCTTCCAGTACTCCGGAGCTCGGTAGTAGGCCTGCGTGCCGTTGCTGACCCAGTGCCACGCGCCCGGCTGTGGCGGGTCCGTCCTGACGAACATCCGCTTCTGCACCGCCGCCCGGTCCTTCTTCGGGATACCCGGGTGGAACTCGGTGACCACCGGCATGGCCACCCCGTAACTCTTGTCGTCGAAGAGGTACAGGCCCGACCCGATCGTCGACTTCGGCTTGGCCATCGTGGTGAAGCTGCTGGTGCCCTGGCTGCTCGTACCGTCGGACGCGCTGGCCGTCACCGTGGCGGTGTAGCGGGTGCCCCACTTCAGCGGAGCGGACGGCACCCAGGACGAACCATCGCTCCGCAGCTTGCCCTCGATCGAGCCGCCGCCGTCCGCCGTCAGCGTGACAGCTGACACCTTCCCGCCGTCCGGGAGCTTCGCGCTGATCTCCGTGCTCACCGGCCTGTTCTTCGTGCCGTTCGCCGGGCTCAGCGTGAGCGCCGGCCCACTCGGTGTGCTCGGTGTCGAAGGTGCGGCTGAGCCGGGGGTGACGCTCACGTCCGGGGACGCACCGCCAACGAATTCCGGCTTCTTTCCGTCGCCGCCGCATCCGGTCAGTGCCAGCGCCGCCGCCAGAGTCAGGGCGCCCACCACCGCCCCGGCTCGCGTGAACCGTGCCATGCCCACCTCTGTTCTCGCGTACCTGGCGGACATCGTGCCGCATCGACGCCGCAACCCACGTCCCGATCTTGACGGTGGTGCCCGGTTCGGGGCTTTTGCCGGCAAAGCTCGACCGAAGGGGGGACCCGGGGAACCGAATTGGAGGCCGCTCGGGAGGGGTGCTAATGTTCTCTCCGTTGCCGAACGAGCGCCGCTAGCTCAACTGGCAGAGCAGCGGACTCTTAATCCGCGGGTTCGGGGTTCGAGTCCCTGGCGGCGCACCAACGATGAAGGTCCTGACCTGGCAGATCTCTGCCGGTCAGGGCCTTTTTCGCGTACGCCGATAATGGGCGTCGCTCGGTGGGTGCTCGGGAGCCGTTGGACGTGGCCGGGGTCGGTGGGACGCGGTGCGATGCCGGCGGACAGGCCCATGGATCAAGTGAGGCGCGCTGCCGCCGGTGCATCCCCCGGGCGCGGATGGGAGTTAGTTGTGCGTCGCATCATGCGTACGTCGGTGCGGGCGATTCTTCTGGATGAGGAAGACCGTCTCGTGCTGATCAGGCGGATCAAGCCCGGCCGGGCGCCGTACTGGACGACGCCGGGCGGTGGTGTGGAGTCGACGGATGCCTCACTGGAGGCCGCGCTTCGCCGGGAGTTGTACGAAGAACTTGGTGCCGAGGCCGACCGGTTCGCCCAGGTGCTCCTGTTCACCGCCCCCAGTGGTGAGGGCGTTGCGGTCCAGCACTTCTTTGCCTGTCGGCTACTTCAGCTCAACGAGGACGCCCGTACGGGGCAGGAGTTCGCTGACCCGTCGCGTGGTGGCTACCAGCTTGACCGGTTGAGGATCGACGAGCTTCCTGCGGTGGATCTCAAGCCGGACGCGTTAAAGGAGTTCATCACCTCCAACGAGGAGGCGCTGCTTTCGGTATAGGGCAGTTTGGCGAGACCATTGCAGGGTCGAGTCTGAACTGATATCGGCTACGGCCGGGTACGGGTTTGGCCGCCGCGTCGGGCGGGCCAGCCGACCGGCGGCGGGGAACTGGGGCGCGCTGGTCCAGGCACCGCCCCGCCCCGGGGGTCGGCCATGACGGTGTACGTGTCGCGGTACGCCGTGGCCGGCGAGCTGGCGACAGACCGCGCAGCGGTGGTCCCGGCGGCGGTGGGACCGGGCTCGGCCGAACGGCCGCTGTTGACGCACGTCTGGCGGGTCCTGTTCGAGCAACAGGCACGGAAGCCGCTGCCGATGAGTACGGACGGAACCGGTGCTGACGAGCAGCACCGGCCCGTGCCGGCGGAGCATCTGCCGTTGCGTCCGCTCTGGCTGTGTCGCCGCTGAGCACCGGCGGCGATGTCAAAGGCCTGTTCGACCGGTTCCTCGGCTGGCCCGCCCGACACCACGGTGGGGCTGAATCGCCGCGCTGACCGCGATCTCCCGCCGTCTCACGCTCTCTCCTTCTACCGCCTTCTCGCCCGCGACCACTGATCACTTACTCCTCCGTGACGTCTGGTGACGTCGGTGCCGTGCCGGCAGGTTCGACCTCCTGAGCTCTCGTCGTCAGGTGGAGGAATCCGGCAGCGTGTCGCATGTCGAGAAGATCACTACGGAGCTACGTGCGCTGGCGGCCGGGGTCGAACGTGCACAGGGTCTGGCTGCCGCTGCTGATCAGCAGGCGCAGGAGATCGCGCTGCGCGCGGCGGGTGCCGGGTTCGCTGCGGTCGCTGCCGGTATGGCGCGGGTGCGCGGAGCCATCGCCACCATCCGGGGTGGACTGGGAGGTCTGACCGGGGCTGTCGGTGATGCCACGAAGGTGGCCGCTGGTGTCCCGAGGCAGGCCAGTCCGGGGGAGACCATCAGCGGGCTGACACCGGTGCAGAGTGCGGTCGACGGCATCCGTGACCAGACGGCCGCCACGATCACCCAAGTCGGTGAGGCGCAGCAGCTTGTCGTTGGAGTTCTGCAGGGTGGGCAGCCAGGAGGGCTGCTGCAGGCTCTGGAGAGCGTCAAGCAGGTGCTTGTCGTGCTGGTCCAGTGCACCGCTACCACCCGCCAGGCGGTAGACGCGGCGATCGCCGAGGCACGACAGTTGGGAAACTGAGCGGGGCTGGCGGTGCCGTACCGACCAGCCCTGCCTCGGTTAACACACCATCCCCCGGTAGGGGCGTGACACCATGGACGCGCAAGCCGACCGGAGAGCGCGGCGGTTCGCCTACCGGCCGGCGTACCCAGATTCCTCCGAGAGAAGACGCGCGCGTGCGGCGCTCCCTGGAACTGGAGAACCAGTGCGCCGATACCGTCGCTGCGGAGGGATACCGACTCCACCAGAACCCGAGCCGGCAGGAGATCGCTGACGCCCGGCTCGGTACCGGTGATTCCGGGAAACCGGGCAAGGATCCCGACTACCTGATCGAGGGACACGTCTTTCGACTGTTACTCCCCGATGCCAGCGAAGAGCGTGCGAGGCGTGTGGAGCGGGGTATCCGACAAGATCACCAGCGAGCAGACCCAACGGGTGGTGGTCAACCTCCACGACTGGAGTGGCGATCTCCCGGCGTTGCAGAGACAGTTCGACGACTGGCCGATAGCAGGGTTGAAGGAACTGGTGGCGGTGACGCGCAGCGGGGCGATAATCCAGATCCTGCGACGAGACTGAAGGGCTATCCATGGCGACCGAGTACCGCTTGACGCTGGCCGGCGACATTCCTCTCGATGCGCTGGCCGGTGTCGTTGCTCCGGAAGGTGTTGAGGAGTCGGCGGTAGATGGCAGGCCCCGGGTGTTGAGTGCGGACCTCAGCGATCGGCGTGGTTACACGGTGAGCATCCACGACGGGTCCCACGGCTACTTCGAGGCCGAAGATGGTGACGGCTCGATGTGGGAGTGGGAACCGGAGCGGTACGTCACCATCGGCTTCCGGCTGGTTAAGAGCGAATCCTCCGACCGGGCGACGCGGGAGATGCTGGCGAGTGTGGCCCGGGTGCTGGACGAGCGACCGGAGGACGCCGCGCTGATCCTCGACGCCGACTGGCTGCTACTGACCCGCTTCTCGGGAACGCTGCGCCGGCACGCACCGAGCTGGTGGGGCGTTCACGGCGAGGACGATCTTCTCAGCCGGTAAGAGGCTCGGCGGCCAGCCTATTCCGCGACTGGCAAGGGCCTCGGCCCTGACGCGCCCGCAGACGCAAGGACTTCTTCGGCCGGCTGCGGGCGGCATGGACCGTGCGCTGGCCATCCTGGGCGATCAATCTCTTAATCCGCGGGTTCGGGGTTCGAGTCCCTGGCGGCGCACCAACGATGAAGGTCCTGACCTGGCAGATCTCTGCCGGTCAGGGCCTTTTTCGCGTACGCCCCTGCGACGAGGTGCGGTGCCAGCGGCTAGCGGCGGACTGCGGCTCGTACCAGATCAGCGACGGCTCGGGAACGGCTGTGCGGGGGCCAGGCGATGACCGTGGTGACTTCCGGTGCGTCCACGATCGGCACGGCAACGAGATCATCGTTCAACTGGGATCGGGCGGAGTCAGGCACGACCAGCAAGGTCCGGCCAAGGGCGATCAGCTGAAAAAGTTGTGAGTGGCTCTGTGCCTCAGGGCCTGGGCCGTCGGGATAGGTGCCGTCATTCCCGGGCCAGCGCGGTAGAGGCAGGTCGGGCAGCTCGGTCACCTCGCTCAGCTGCAAACTCCTGCGAGTGGTGAGGGGATGGCCTGCCGGGAGGATGGCGACCTGGCCCTCGGTGAGCAGTTCCTCGGTGTCGAACCCCGTCAGGTCGTCGAACGGATGGTGAAGGATCGCGACATCGGCACGGCCGGTCCGCAACAGCCGTTCTTGTTCGCCGGGGCCACACAGCACCACGTCGACGTCGACCGATCCCGGTTCGGTGGCGTAGGCGTGCAGCAGCTTCGCGAGCAACTCGTTGGACGCTCCAGCCTTGGTCGCCAGGACGACGCTGGCGCGACCGGTGACGGCGAGGGCTGCGCGGCGGGTGCGATGTTCGGCAGCTTCCACAGCGTCCAGCGCTGCTCGTCCTTCGTGCAGCAGGACCGCACCGGCCTCGGTCAGCGTCACCGAGCGGCTGTCACGCTCCAGCAAGGTGACGCCCAGACGGCGTTCGAGCTGACTGATCGCCCGCGACAGTGGCGGCTGGGCTATGCCCAGGCGTTGCGCCGCTCGGCCGAAGTGCAGCTCCTCGGCCACGGCGACGAAGTACCGCAGCTCTCGTGTCTCCACGTGTCGAGCCTAGCCGGGAACGGAGGTGCGACGATACCTTCAGGGTATCGCCCATGACTCAGGTGGTCTTGGACGGCTTGCGGGCCGTGACTCACAGTCGAAGACATGAGTGAAACGAAGATCGCCCTGGTCACCGGGGCCAACAAAGGCATCGGGTACGAGATCGCAGCAGGCCTTGGCGCGCTGGGCTGGAGCGTGGGTGTCGGGGCCCGCGAGCAGACCCGGCGGGACGCGGCGGTGGCACAGCTGCGGGACGCCGGCGTCGACGCCTTCGGTGTCCCGTTGGATGTCACCGACGACAGCAGTGCCGCCGCCGCAGCCGATCTGATCGCCGAACGCGCCGGACGCCTCGATGCCCTGGTCAACAACGCCGGAATCACCGGCGGCGGGCCGCAGCAGCCGAGCAGCGTCGACGCTGCCGTCATCCGCACTGTGGTGGAGACCAACGTCATCGGCGTCATCCGGGTGACGAACGCCATGCTGCCGTTGCTTCGCCGCTCGCCCTCGCCGCGCATTGTGAACATGTCCAGCAGCGTCGGCTCTCTGGCCCGGCAGTCCGGCCCCGGTGGTGAGACCTCCACAGGTCCGGTCGCTGTGGCCTACGCGCCCTCCAAGTCGTTCCTCAACGCGGTGACCCTTCAGTACGTCCGGGAACTGGCAGACACGAACATCCTCATCAACTGCGCATGCCCGGGCTTCGTCGCCACCGACCTCAACGGCTTCCGTGGCGTGCGTACTCCCCAGGAGGGCGCAGCGACCGCCATCCGCCTGGCCACACTGCCCGACGGGGGCCCCACCGGCGGGTTTTTCGAGGACGCCGGTGTGGTGCCCTGGTGACGGCTCGCGGCTCTCGCGCCGGCCCGACAGTGTGCTCTTGCCGGCGCCACTGGGCCCGATGATGGCGATCCGCTCGCCGGGTCGGATGGTTACTGTCACGTCGCGCAGCGCTGTGGTCCGCT
>NZ_JBEZEH010000065.1:0-30475 GCF_040648775.1 Micromonospora sp. NPDC049089 | reverse complement strand
ACTTCCGATCCAGGGATCAAGCCTGACCGCCCGGAGCCGGGCACGGCGGGCCCCCGCCCCCACACACCGCAACCCGGCCCCAGAGCCGGGCACGGCGCAGGCCCCCCGCCCCCACCGCAACCCCGCCCCAGAGCCGGGCACGGCGCAGGCCCCCCGACCTCACCGCAACCCGGCCCCAGGGCCCCCCACACCCCCCAGAGCGAAGAACAGCCTCAGCTCACGACGGCGAACAACCGCCGCCGCGCCCCCAGCAACGCGACGGAAGCCAACACCAGCCCGACCCCCATCGTGACCAGCAGAGGGCTGGGGTCGCCCGGCAGCAGCGCGGCCACCGACCGTGACGCGGTGCCCAGGGCGAGGTAGAGACCGGCCCAGGCGGCCGCGCCGATCGTCGCGCAGCCGAGAAATCGGCGGTACGACATCCGCAGCCCGCCGGCGGCCAGTGGCAGTAGCGCGTTGAAGACCGGCAGGAACGGCGCGACCACCATCATCCGGCCGCCGCCGCGACGCAGGATTCCTTCGGCCGCTGTCCAGCGGGCCTCGCCGATCCAGCCACCGACGCGGCTGTCGCGCAGTCGGTCGGAGTAGCGACGGCCGACCAGGAAGCTCAGTGACCATCCGGCCAGGCAACCGATCAGCACCGCGGTGAAGGTGGCCAGCCCGGTGCTCGGGCGGCCCACGCCGACGGCGGCGAGGATCGCGACGTCGCCGGGGACCAGGACACCCAGCAGGGGTACGGCGTCGAAGAGCATGACGAGCCCGAGCGCGCCCATCAGCAGCAGAACCGGTAGTTCTCCGATCTGGGCCAGCCATTGCGTCATGCGTCGACGCTATGGCCGTGGTGCCACTTCGGACATCCGGTCGTAGCCCCCAGTGACCCCTGGTATCCGCCTCGGGGTCGCCCCTGAGTCGGGGTGCGCCTCAGGCGGGGCGCAGCACCTGCACGTGGCGTAGCGACGAGTCGACCGACGGTTCGGTGGTGGGTACCGGGTAGTCGGCCAGCACGGTCAGGCGGTCCGTCGGCAGGTGCCCGCGGCCGGGGTCGCCGACCAGCACGTCGGCACCTGCGGCGGCGGCCCGCTGCAGGAAGGGCAGCATCCGGTCGGCCATCGCGCGGTCGTAGAAGACGTCTCCGGCGACGACCAGGTCGACCTTCGCTTCGGTGCTGTCGAGCAGGTCGTCCCCGGTGGCGTCGACGGCGACGTGGTTGGCCCGCGCGTTGAGGGTGACGGCGGCGACGGCGTACGGGTCGATGTCGTTGGCGATCACCTCCGCGGCGCCGGCGAGCGCGGCGGCGATGGCTACCAGCCCGGACCCGGCGGCGAGGTCGAGCACCCGGCGACCGGCGGCCAGCTCCGGGTGGTCCAGGAGGTGGCGGGCCAGGGCCTGTCCCCCGGCCCAGGCGGACGCCCAGTACGGCGCGGGCAGCGCGCGTCCGGCGGCGGCCTCCATCCGGGCCCACCAGACGATCGCGTCCTCGGCCAGGTGCAGCCGCACCTCGGGGACGAACGGGGTGGGCATCAACCGGAGCCGGTCCAGACCAGCACCGGGCGCGTGAATTTCGCGTTCCAGCTCGGTCAGCGCGTCGGCTGCGGCATCACTCATCGGCGCAAGCATGCCGCAGCGACGGTTGGTCGGGGCGGGTTTCACATGCCGCCGCGCAGAGTTCACCCGAGTTCAGTCAAATACCTACGGCACTTCGGCCAGCGGATCGGGGTTTTGCCCGTTACTGTCGAACAGGTACGGGCGATCATCGGCCACAGGCCGAGGGTCAGCCGCTTTGAACAGGGAGAGATGCATGGCAACCGGCACGGTTAAGTGGTTCAACTCGGAAAAGGGCTTCGGCTTCATCGAGCAGGACGGTGGAGGGCCGGACGTGTTCGTCCACTACTCCGCCATCGCTTCGAGCGGCTACCGGGAGCTCAACGAGGGCCAGAAGGTCGAGTTCGAGGTGACCCAGGGGCAGAAGGGTCCGCAGGCGGACAACGTCCGCCCGATGTAGCTCCGTGCCGGTGACGGCGGCCGGTTCTCCGGCCGCCGTCGCAGCGCACTCAAGACGCCGCCGGGGCGGCGGGCAGGTCCCGCCGCCTCCGGATTGGTCCGACAAGCAGAATCAACGGGGTGAGCGCCAGCCA
This sequence comes from Micromonospora sp. NPDC049089, assembly GCF_040648775.1. Lineage (NCBI taxonomy): Bacteria > Bacillati > Actinomycetota > Actinomycetes > Micromonosporales > Micromonosporaceae > Micromonospora > Micromonospora sp. NPDC049089. Next base: position 28,340 of record NZ_JBEZEH010000065.1, on the reverse strand, counting down.
GGCGGTCATCACGACAATTGCCGTCTCGACGCCGTAACGTGCGCCGATGGCACCGGCCAGCACGGCCGCCAGCGGGATCGTGCCGTAGTTGAGCAGATGCATGCTCACCGTCACTCGGCCCAGCAGGTGGTGCGGCGTGTAGGTCTGCCGGAAGGCACCCTTGACCACGTTGCCGATGGCCACCCCGAGACCGATCAGCAGGCCCCCGAGGGCTGGCCAGGCCAGCCCGACGCCGGGCGCGGCGAGCGGGATGAGCAGCGCGGGCGGGCCGGTGAGCGCCGCCCCGATCAACACCGCCCTTGCGGTGCCGCAGCGCCGGGCCACAGTGGTGGCGAGCAGCGCGCCGATGATCCCGCCGGCGCTCATGACACCGACGAGCCCACCCACCAGGCCCGGTTCGAGACGCAGTTCACGGACCAGGAAGACCACCAGGACGGCCTGGTAGCCGGTCAGCCCGATGTTGCTGGCCGCGCCGAAGAGCGTGAGCACCCGCAGGTACGGGTCCCTGATGACGAAACGCAGCCCTTCGGTGATGTCCCGACGCAGCGATCGGGACCGCTGCGAGGGTCGTACGCGCGGTTCGCGGGTGCGGATCCGCAACAGGAACATCGCGGAGAGCAGGAATGTGAGCGCGTCCAGCAGCAGTGCGGCGACGGCGCCGACGAGCTGGGCGATCAGACCGGCGAGGCCGGGTCCGACGACGTAGCTCGCGGTCTGGGTTGCCTGGAGCTTGGCGTTGCCCTCCGGCAGTTGCCCGGGTCGCAGCAGCACCGGCAGGTAGACCTGGTCGGCGGTTTCGAAGAAGACCCGCGCGGCGCCCGCGCTGAGGGCAACCACCAGCAGTTGCGCGACGGTGAGCCGGCCCAGCACGGCGGCCAGCGGCACGCTGAGGAAGGCCACCGCGCAGAGCAGGTCGCAGATCACCATCACCGGTCGGCGGGGCAGCCGGTCGACCCACGCGCCGGCCGGCAGGCCGATCAGCAGCCAGGGCAGCCAGGCCGCGGCCGTGAGCACCGCCACCTGGAAGGTGCCGGCGTCGAGGACGGCGACCGCGACCAGGGGCAGCGCGACAGTGGTCACGTTGCTGCCGACGCTGCTGACCGCCTGGCCGGCCCAGAGCAGCCGGAAGTCGCGGTGCCGCAGCAGCCCGCCGGCACGGCGCACGGGGGTCGGGTCGCTGCGGGTGGCGGCGGTCACGGTCGCGCCGGCACGCCGTGGACGAACACGAAGACCGGTCGGCGCTCGGCGTCGTCGTCGGGCAGGTCCCGGTTGGCCCAGCGCGAGAGGATGCCGATCATCTCGCGGCTCAGCTCGGCCAGTTCCTCGGGCGTTAGGCGCAGCCAGTGGTCGGTGGAGAACGCGGCGTCGCGCCAGGATGCCTGCTCGGCCTCATCGGCGGCGTGCCAGGCCCGGGCCAGTGCGACGTGCCGGTCGAGGTTGAGCGAGGTGGCGGCGTCGGCGACCGCGCGGGAGGCCGGGTCGGCGTCGAAGTCGGCGTTGGACCAGCGCAACCCCCTGGTCACCAGGCGCCACCACCGCTCGCGCCGGTCCCGGGCCAGTTCGGGCGCCTCGGCGACCAGGTCGGCGGCGGCGAGGACCTTGAGGTGGTGGCTGACGTTCGCGGGGGCCTGGTCGGTGCGCTCGGCGAGCAGCCCGACGGTGGAGGGCCCGTGGACCTTGAACACGTCCATCAGCCGGCGGCGCAGCGGGTGGGACATGGCGGCCAGCACCCGGGAGTCGGTGACCTGGCGTACGTCGGGGCTGTTCATGTCGACAGCCTGACATCCGCAACGACTGTTGCGCAACACTTATTGCCCAACAGTCGTTGCGGATTGCGTCAAGAGGGGCGGCCCGGCGGCTACGAACCGCCCCTCGCTCAGGCGACGAGCCGGCGGGCCAACTCGTCGGCCACCTGCTTGGCGATCGTGGGCGGGATCGCGGCGGCGATCTCCTCCGGGGTCAGCCCGGCCAGCACGCCCTGGATGATCGCCTCCTCGTCGGTGAAGTCCCGGTTGGACAACTCCGTCAGCGCGGCCTGCAGGGCGGTGACCTGCAAACCGAGCGACTTCAGGGTCGGGTGGGCCGACCTGAAGTTCGGAACGGTGGCGTCCTCACCCATCGCCATCCGGGTGTAGATCTGCCCGATCGGGTTGCGGCCGTCCAGGACGGTGAGGTTCTTGTGGACGGTGGCCAGCCAGTTGTGCTCTTCGGGGGTCATGTCGTCGTCCTCCAGGAGTCCGATGGAACTGAGGTAGCGGCGGAACAGGGGCCGCTGGTCGCGGCCCGCCTTGATGGCGTCGCGAAAGAAGCTGAAGTGGGTGTGCCAACGGTGTGAGCTGTCGCCGGTGGTGCGCTTACCGAGGCGATCCCACCGCTTCACAGTGCTGCCGTCGGGGCTGTAGATGATCTCCCGGATGTCCCGGGTGTCGGCCGCGTTCGCGGCGCACTGCGCCACGCACCAGACCGAGAAGCTGGGCAGGGTGTTCGATCGGCCACCGGAACGGACATCGAACTGTCCGACGTCCAGCGCCGCCGCGTCGAGGGTCAGCCCGGCCCGGTCCCGAGGCGACTCGACCACCGAGTAGTCGTTGGGGACCACCCGGTCCGATCCGCAGTGGTAGCCGCCCCGGTGGGACGAGTCACCGACGATGCCGACCTCGCCCGGATCCAGGTCGTCGGGCCCGGGAGCGTTGTCGAGGTGAGTGAGGAGCAGACTTCGGACGGCCAGAAGGTTAGCCGGGGCCCGGGTCATGGGGTCCCCCTTTCCGAGAGGCGGGGACCGGGCACGACGTCACACCGCGTACGCGGTGCTGGGCTTCGGGCGAGCCCGGCCTACTGGTGCACGGCGCCGGGCGTTGACTCCACCATAGCCCGCATTTTCGGTAAACGCCCAGCTCAGGAGGGGTCTGTTCAGATTGGAGGTTGGTGCGGGGCAGAGTGGACTATCGGTAGCAGCAGCGCCGAGGGGTGCGCCGGGTCGTGCAGAACCTGCCGCCAACCGGCACGTAGCGTCACCGCCGTGCCGAGCGGCTCGCCGGTGCCGGGGTTGCGCGCCCACCGTGGATGGGCGCCGCCGGAGACCTGCACCCGCAGTCGGTGCCCGGCGGCGAAGCGGTACGCGGTCGGCCAGAGCGGCACCGGAATCCGCAGCGCCCCGGAAGGGTCGGCCGGGAAGCGCTCGGGCGTGACCCGCACCAGACCGTCGCACACGTTCCACGAGCGACCCCGGCGGTCCACGTCGCACAGACGAACGAACACGTCCAGGTAGGGCAGATCGCTGCGCAGGTGGATCTCGGCGCGGACCGGGCCGATCACCTCGACCGGCGCGGCCAGCGGGGCGCTGGTGTAGGTCAGCACGTCGGGGCGGGCCTCGACCCGCCGGTTGTCGACCGGGCCGGCCCGTTGGGCGACGAGCAGTGGACCGCCGAGCGACGGGGTGGGGTCGGCGGGGTCGTAGCGGAACGCGTCCGGTGTCGACACGACAGGTGTGCGTGCCGCCAGCGCGCCACCGGGTTGCAGGTGCCAGGCGGTCTGGATTGCCGGGGGTGGCCAGTCCGGCAGGTCCCGCCAGCCGCCGCCGGCACCGCCGACGTGGATGCGCACGGGCGGCCGGGCTGGTCCCGCCGGGCCGCGCGATCGGGTCGTGGCCGGCAGATGCTCGTCGAGCCAGGCCAACCCCTCGCGCAGCGCGCCCACGAACAGCCCGGGGCTGCCATGCGTCCATGGGCCGATGACCAGGCGCGGCGGTGTGCCGGCGGCGCGCAGCACGGCGTGGTCGTCGAGCTGGGCGGGCAGGAAGATGTCGTGCCAACCGGTGACCATGACCACCGGCGCCCGCACCTTCGCGACCTGGTCGGCGAAGACCCGGGTCCGCCAGTAAGCGGCCTGCGGTGTGTGGTGGCGTAGCCACTCCTGGAAGAACGGGATGGTCACGCCGGTGGCCACCCGGTCAGCCTCGGCCAGCGGGAGGTGCTCCAGCGCGGCGGCCAGCCGGGGTTGCCCACGTTTGAGTTCCCATTGCCGGGCCAGCCACGGCACGGTCTGCGCGTGCAGCAGCTCCGCCCAGGTCAGCACGGTGTCCAGGGCGAAGGACTCCCCCGCGTACGTCGAGTCGCGGGTGGCCGAGGCGGTCACCACCGCGACCATGGCGCGCAGCTCCTCATCGGCGTCGGCGGCCAGGGCCCACTGGGCGAAGCCCTGGTAGCTGACCCCGAACATGCCGAGTTGCCCGGACCACCAGGGCTGGCGACGCAGCCAGTCCAGCGTGTCCGCGCCGTCGTCGCGCTCGTGCACCAGCGGGGCGAACGTTCCACCGGAGCCGCCGGTGCCCCGGCACGACTGGATCACCGCGTGTCGACCCCGGGCGGCGAGCAGCCGACCGAGCAGCCGCAGCGGCCCACCCCGCCCGTAGGGGGTGCGGATCAGCACGGTCGGCGCAGCGCGGACGGCCGGGGCGTAGTGGTCGGTGCGCAGCACCACGCCGTCGCGGGCCCGCACCGCGAGGTCACGGCTGACCCGCACCGGGCCGGGGCGGGTCGGGGTTAGGCGCAGCGCGGCGCTGGCGAGGCGGGTGACGAGGTGCGGCACCGGTCAGCCCGTCGGGCGCCGGGGTGACTCCGGCCGGGTGGCGCGCACCGCGTCGCGGTGCCCGCGCAGCGACTCGCTCATCTCCTCCATGAACCGGTGCACCACCTCCAGCTCGTCCTCGCTGAAGCGGGCCATCACCGTGTCGGTACGGGCGCCCAGCGGCCGGAAGAACTCCATGGCCAGCGCGGCGCCCTGGTCGGCGTAGTGCAGCAGCACCTTGCGCCGGTCGACGGTGTCCCGGTCGCGGCGGATGTGCCCGGCCCGTTCCAGCCTGTCGATCAGGGCCGTGACCGAGCCGGAGGAGAGGTTCAGGTGCTCGCCGAGACGGCCGGGGGTGATCGGGTCACCGAGCAGCTCGGCGTCCATCACCGCGATCAACGCCTGAAGGTCGGTCGGGTTGAGGCCGTGCAGGTTGGCGAAGGCGTGGCCGACCTGCTGGGCGTCCACCGCGTACCGCCGGAGGTTGTTGGTGATCTCCGCGGCCAGCTGCTCGCGGCGCGTGTCGCGCCGTCGGTACATGCCGTGAGTCGCCACCTCGCGCCGCTCTTCCCGTCGTTGATCCCCCGGGTTGCAGCATAGAACAGCCCCGGATAATCTCGGCTATCAAGATACTCGACTTCCGAAGGACCTTGAGGTCACCTGATGTCTGTGTTCACCAGAGTCGCTCGTGGCCGGCTGGCCGCCTGGCTCACAGTGGCCGCCGCGATCGTCGTGGGCGCTGCCGTCTTCGGGACACCCCAGCCGGACAACCCGGCGCCGGTCTCCGCCACCGGCCTGTCCGTGCAGTGGCAGTCGACCCAGGTGCAACGCCTGCAGGATCAGCTGCCCTCCAGCGACGTGCAGCCGGCCATCGTGGTGATCAGTCGCGGTGACGGCGGCGCGCTGAGCGAAACCGACCGGGCGACCGTCGGCGCTCGCGCCGACGACCTGCGCCGCTTCGCCGTGGGTGGGCAGGTAAGCCCCGCCCAGGTCTCCCCGGACGGCGCGGTGGCCCTGGTCGCCGTGCCGCTGGACACCGCCGGCGGGCAGGAGGTCGTCACCGACGCGGTGACCCAGCTGCGCGCCACCCTGGCGGACCTGCCCGACGGGCTGACCGCCGAGGTGACCGGCTCCCCGGCGTTCACCGCCGACCTCTCCTCGGTGTTCGACGGCGCCGACGTCACCCTGCTCGTGGTGACCGCCGCCGTGGTCGCGCTGCTGCTGCTGATCACCTACCGCAGCCCGTTCCTGTGGATCGTGCCGCTGGTCGTGGTCGCCGCCACCGAGCAGCTCACCCTGCGCGCGGTGGACGTCATCGTGCCGGGTGTCGGCATCAACCTCCAGCAGGGTCAGGTCACCGGCATCGCCAGCGTGCTGGTCTTCGGCGCCGCCACCGACTACGCGCTGCTGCTCATCGCCCGCTACCGGGAGGAGCTGCGCCGCGAGGAGGACCGGTTCGCGGCGATGCGCGCCGCGTTGCGCCGCACCGCGGAGCCGATCCTCGCCAGCGGCGGCACCGTCGTGCTCGGCGTGCTCACCCTGCTGCTCAGCGAGCAGGAAACCAACCGGGCACTGGCCGTGGCCTGCGCCACCGGTGTGGTCTTCGCCATGCTCTCGGCCCTGTTCGTGCTCCCCGCCGTGCTGGTGCTCTTCGGTCGGGGCCTGTTCTGGCCGTTCGTGCCCCGGGTCGGCGGCCCGGTACGCGAGGGTCGGCTCTGGGGTCGACTCGGCGCCGCCGTGCAACGCCGCCCGGTGGTGGTCGCGACGCTGGCCACTGTGCTGCTCGGCGGCCTGGCGCTGGGTGGGCTCGGCATCCGTACCGGCCTGTCCGAGACCGAACAGTTCCGGGCCGAGCCCGAGGCGGTGACCGGCGCACAGACCCTGGCCAGGGCCTTCCCCGCCGGCAGCACCCAGCCCGTCGCCGTGATCACCACGCCGGCGGCGGTGCGGGCGGTCACCGACGCCGCCACAGCGGTACCCGGTGTCGCCTCGGCGCGCCCCGGCGACGCCGGCGCGGCCGTCGCCCAGGTCGACGTGGTCCTCGACGCCGAACCCGGCACCACCGCCTCGGACCGCGCGATCGAGGCGCTGCGCGCGGCGGTCGCCGCCGTTCCCGACTCCGCGCCGCCGGCCGCCGCGGGCGCCGACGCCCCGTCCGGGGCGATCGTCGGTGGCTCCGTGGCCGCCACGTACGACTCCGACGAGGCCAACGACCGGGACCTGCGGCTCATCCTGCCGATCATCCTGCTGCTGGTCGGCGGCGTGCTCGTGCTGCTGCTGCGCGGTCTGCTCGCGCCGCTGCTGCTGGTGCTCACCGTGATCGCCTCGTACTTCGCCAGCCTCGGCGCGGCCTGGCTGCTCTTCGACCACGTGCTGGGCTTCCCGGCACTGGACAGCGGTGTGCTGCTGCTCGCCTTCGTGTTCCTGGTGGCGCTCGGGGTGGACTACAACATCTTCCTGGTCACCCGGGCCCGGGAGGACGCCCGCAGCGCCGGCACCCGCGCCGGGATGCTCTCCGCCCTGCGGGTCACCGGCGGTGTGATCACCAGCGCCGGAGTGCTGCTGGCCGCAGTCTTCGCCGTGCTCGGTGTGCTGCCGCTGATCACCCTGACCCAGATCGGGATCATCGTCTGCATCGGTGTGCTGCTCGACACCCTGCTGGTCCGGACGGTCCTGGTGCCGGCGCTGGCGTTCCTGCTCGGCGACCGCTTCTGGTGGCCCGGCCGCATCACGCCCGACCCGGCGCAGGCCACCCCGCGCTCGCCCGAGCCGGTCGCCGCACACGACTGACCGACACGTCGGGGCCGCGGCGAACCCGCCACGGCCCCGGCGAGGGTCAGTACGCCAGGCAGACGCACTCGTTCATCAGTGCCCGCACGTTGCGCACGTACGACGGGTTGGGGATCGTCAGCGGCTTCCCCTCCTGAGCCACCGCACCGTGCCCGAAGTTGTACGCGGCGATGACGGCGTTGAGCAGGCAGGAATTCAGCTCGCTGGAGCACAGTGCCGGGTCGAGCCGGAAGTCTGACTCGAAGTACATGTCGCCGATGTACTTCGTCGCCCAGGCCAGGTAGGTGGCGCCGAGGTAGGCGTTGTCCTGGTACGCGTCGATCTTGTAGCTCTTCTCGAACCGCTGGTTCATCCACGTCGCGGTGTCCGGCATCACCTGCAACAGCCCGACTCCACCGTCGCAGGCGTAGATGTTGGACTGCCAGCCGCTCTCCTGCCACGCGGTGGCCTTGAGCAGGTTGAGCGGGATCTTGATGTCGGGGGCCGACACCGGCCAGTAGGTGCGGCTGGCCGCATCGGTCAGCGCCGCCTTCACCTCGGACCGGGACGCCTGGCTGCCCTTGTAGGTCGGCTAGCAGGAGCTCGGCGCCGGCTTCGGCGGCGCCGGGGGAACCTCGGTCTCGGTGGGCGGCTTCGGCACCGGGCGCGGCTTCGGCGCCGCCCGGGTCGGCTTCTTCGTCGTCTTCGGCTTCGGGGTAGCGCTCCGACTCGGCGCGGAACCCATCGATTCCACGGCGCTCACCGACGGGCTCGGCTCCCCGTCGACCTCGTCGGACGGGGCATCGGTCGGCCCGTCGGTGATGGCGACCGGCGCGGCCACGCCCGATGGGCTCTCCCCCTTGGCGGCGCAGCCGACGAGCGCGCCCGCCAGCACAAGCCCGGCGAGCACTGCGGCGCCCAGCCGATCGGTGCGTCGAACCATGCCTTTGCCTCCCCCGTGTGATTGTCGCCGCACCCTAACAAGGTTCGACCGGGCGGCGTTGCCCCTGCGACGGCCGCCGGGGGGCCTGGTCCACCGGGGACTGACCATTGCCCACCGCACGGTCCCGGGTCGCCCAGGCGACCATGAACACCACGGTCCAGAGCACCCCGAGCAGCACCGCCGCGGCCGTCCCGCTCGCCGTTTCCAGTCCGAGATAGAGCCGCGCGCCGCCGATCCCGAGCACCCCCGCCGCAGCGGCGGTCCAGGCAGCCACCGCCACCGGCCAGCGGGCGCTGCGCGACACCAGCCACGCCAGGGTGCAGAAACTCGCGGCGACCACGGCGCTCTGGGTGGAGAGCGCAGCCACCTCACCGCCGCCCGGGGCGGTCCCGTGCAGGCCGGTCAGCTCGGCCACCACGGCCAGCACCACCAGCGGCACGAACGCGCCCGCCGTACCGACCACGCTGAGCAGATCAGCACGCCAGGGTCGGTTGCGCCACGCCAGCACCGCCGCCACCAGCGCCACCAACAGGATCAGCACCGACCCGCGTACCACCGACACCACGACCAGTGTGGCGTCGGCGGCGTCCGGGGTACGCCGAGCCGCGAACCACCCCGCGACAGCGCCGTCCAGCGCGGCCAGACCACTGTTGCGGACCGCCAGCGCGAGCAGACCGGCGATGGCGAGCCCGGCGGCGAACAGGAGCAGCAACCCGGCGGCCAGATTGAGCAGCAGCGTCCAGGCCGGGCCGATCCGCATGGCAACCAGGAAGAACAGCACCCCGTAGCGGGCGGTGAGCCACCGCACCGGGGGCAGAGCGCCGGCCCGGGACAGCAGCGCGCGCGCCGGGTCGGGGTTGCGGCCCAGCCACCGACCCACGAGCACCACACCCACCAGGCCGGCCAGCAGCAGGAACGCCACCCCGGTGGCCCGGCCCAGGAGCCGGGAGACCGTGTCGTACGACTCACCGGCGAGGTGACCGAGCAGCACCGAGCCGCCCACCCAGGTCACCACCCCGGCCAGGTTCCAGAGGGCGAACCGCCGGTACGGCATACCGGCCGCACCGGCCAGCCGGGGCACCAGGGTTCGGGCGAAAGCCACCCATCGGGCGGCGAACACCCCCCGCCCACCCAGGCGGGCCAGCATGGCGTCGGCGCGGGCCCACCGCTGCGGCCCGACCCGGTGACCCAGCCCGGCGCGCAGCCGGGAGCCGTACCGCCGCCCGGCCCGAAAGGCCAGCCCATCGCCGAGGACCGCCGCGACGATCATCGCGAGCAACGCCGGCCCGAGCCGCAAGGTACCGTTGTAGGTGAGGAAGCCGACGAGCAGCAGGGTAGCCTCACCCGGCACGAGCAGGCCGAAGATCACCGCGGTCTCGCCCGCCACGATCAGCGCGGCGACCAGGTAGATCCACAGGGTGGGCAGACCCTGCACCCAGGTCAGCAGGTCGTGCACTCAGGCCCCCAGGACACGGGAGCCAGCATGCCAGCCGGGGGAACCACCGGCACAGCGGTTTCACCATAGATCAGGGGCACCTGGGGGTGACCCCGACGCAGCCTGCGCGAGCGCAGGCGGAAGGATAGAGGGTATGCAGCTTCGCACCGACCTCCGCAACGTCGCCATCATCGCTCACGTCGACCACGGCAAGACCACCCTGGTCGACGCCATGTTGCGGCAGGCCGGCGCGTACGGCGCACGCGGCGAGAACACCGAGCGGGTGATGGACTCCGGTGACCTGGAGCGGGAAAAGGGCATCACGATCCTGGCCAAGAACACCGGTGTGCGGTACCTGCCGGCCGACGGCTCCGACCCGGTCACCATCAACATCATCGACACCCCCGGCCACGCCGACTTCGGTGGCGAGGTGGAGCGCGGCCTGACCATGGTCGACGGTGTGGTGCTGCTCGTCGACGCCAGTGAGGGCCCGCTGCCGCAGACCCGTTTCGTGCTGCGCAAGGCGCTGCGGGCCCGGATGCCGATCATCCTGGTGATCAACAAGGTGGACCGTCCGGACGCCCGGATCAAGGAGGTCGTGGACGACACCTACGAGCTCTTCCTCGACCTGGACGCCGACGAGGAGCAGATCGACTTCCCGATCGTCTACGCCTGCGCCCGCGACGGCATCGCCTCGCTGACCCAGCCCGCCGACGGCTCGGTGCCCGACGACAGCACCTCCCTGGAGCCGCTGTTCCGCACCCTGCTGGACACCATCCCGGCACCCTCGTACGAGGACGGCGCGCCGTTGCAGGCGCACGTCACCAACCTGGACGCCTCGCCGTTCCTCGGCCGGCTCGCGCTGTGCCGGGTCCGCCAGGGCACCATCAACAAGGGTCAGACGGTGGCGTGGTGCCGCACCGACGGCAGCACCCAGCGGGTCCGCATCTCCGAGATGCTGATGACCGAGGGCCTGGAGCGCACGTCGGCCGAGACCGCCGGCCCGGGCGACATCATCGCCGTCGCCGGCATCCCGGAGATCATGATCGGTGAGACCCTCGCCGACGTCGAGAACCCGGTCGCGCTGCCGCTGATCACCGTTGACGAGCCGGCCATCTCGATGACCATCGGCACCAACACCTCGCCGCTGGTCGGCCGGGTCAAGGGCTCCAAGGTCACCGCGCGGATGGTCAAGGACCGGCTCGACAAGGAGCTGATCGGCAACGTGTCCCTGCGGGTCCTGCCGACCGAGCGGCCGGACGCCTGGGAGGTGCAGGGCCGCGGTGAGCTGGCGCTGGCCATCCTGGTCGAGCAGATGCGCCGGGAGAGCTACGAGCTGACCGTCGGCAAGCCGCAGGTGGTCACCCGGGAGATCGACGGCAAGACCTGCGAGCCGGTCGAGCGGCTGACCATCGACGCCCCGGAGGAATACCTGGGCGCGATCACCCAGCTCCTCGCCACCCGCAAGGGCCGGATGGAGCAGCTGGTCAACCACGGCACCGGCTGGATCCGGATGGAGTGGCTGGTGCCGGCGCGCGGCCTGATCGGCTTCCGCACCGAGTTCCTCACCGACACCCGGGGCACCGGCATCCTGCACCACGTCTTCGAGTCCTACGAGCCGTGGTTCGGCGAGCTGCGTACCCGCAACAACGGTTCGCTCGTCGCCGACCGGTCCGGCGCGGTCACCGCCTTCGCGATGATCAACCTTCAGGAACGCGGCCAGCTCTTCGTCGACCCCACCACCGAGGTGTACGAGGGCATGATCGTCGGGGAGAACTCCCGCTCCGACGACATGGACGTCAACATCACCAAGGAGAAGAAGCTCACCAACATGCGGGCGTCGACCTCCGACGAGACGGAGAAGCTGATCCCGCCGCGCAAGCTCTCCCTCGAGCAGGCCCTGGAGTTCTGCCGCGAGGACGAGTGCGTCGAGGTCACCCCGACCGCCGTACGCATCCGCAAGGTAGTGCTCGACCAGCAGCAGCGGGGCCGCGCCGCCGCCCGCCGCAAGCACGCCGGCTGACCCACCCCAGCACCCGGCACCGGGCGCGTCGACCGCTTGCGGTCGGCGCGCCCGGTCGCTTTCCCCCCGACGGGTACGCGAGCCCACCCGCACCTGATCCGCTACGGTCACCGGCATGACCTGGGATGATCTCGACGCCCACCTGGACGGGGTGCCCGGCACCGTCTCCGCGTACGTGGGGCGCCTCCACGCGCCGCCGACCTGGACCCGCCACGCGGACGCCGGCCACTACGCGGCGAGCACCATGAAGGTGGCGGTGCTCGCCACGCTGCACCGCGCCGCCGAGGCCGGCACCCTGGACCTGGACGCCCCGGTCCCGGTCGTCAACGACTTCGCCTCCGCCCAGCCCGGCGCACCCCGCTTCGCCAACGCGCAGCCCTACGACAACGACGACGCGGTCTGGGACCGCATCGGCGGCACCGCGACGCTGCGCTGGCTGGCCGACCGCATGATCGTGCGCTCCAGCAATCTCGCCACCAACCTTGTCCTCGGCCACGTCGGGCTGCCCGCGGTCGCCGAGGTCTGGGCGCTCGCCGGCGCCCGCAACAGCGTCACCGGCCGCGGCATCGAGGACTTCGCCGCCCGCGAGGCCGGCATCACCAACACGGTCACCGCCGCCGACCTGGCCGCCCTGCTCGGCGCACTGGCCACCGGGGCCGACACCCCCGGCCCACTCGCCTCACCGGCGGCCTGCACCACCATGCTGGACGTCCTGCTCGCCCAGGAACACCGCGAGGACCTCGCCGCCGGCCTGCCCACTGGCACCCGCATCGCGCACAAGAACGGTTGGGTACGCGGCGTCCGCCACGCCGCCGGCGTGGTGCTGCCCGACGACGCCCCGCCATACCTGATCGCCGTCTGCACCACCACCGACCTGGCCGACGGCGACGACCAGGTGGAGGACGACGCCTGCCTGCTGCTCGCGCACATCTCGGCGCAGGTCTGGGCCGCCCGCCACCACCTCTGACCCGCCAGCCTCGGCGGTGATGCCAGCACCGCCGACTGCGGCTACGCTGCTCGCACCCCCACCCCGGAGCCGCCGATGCCCCGCAGTCGCACCGTGCTGATCGCCTTCCTCGTCGTGACGGCCGCGAACCTGCTGGCCAACGCCACCGGCGGCGGCCTGGCCTTCCTGCTCACCAAGCCGCTGCTGATGCCGCTGCTGGCCGCGTACCTCTGGCGGGTCAGCACCGAACGCGCGGCCCGACCGGACCGGCTGCTGCTCGCCGCGCTGGCCTTCGCCACCGGCGGCGACATCGCCCTGATGTTCGACGGCACCGGCTGGTTCCTCGCCGGCATGGCCAGCTTCCTCGGCACGCACCTCTGCTACCTCGCGGCCTTCACCCGACGCGGCGCCGCGACCGCGCTGCGCCGTACGCCGCTGGCCGCCGTCCCCCTGGGGTACGCGGCGCTGACCGTCATCGCGCTGACCTGGATGTGGGCCGGGCTCTCCGATGCCGGGCTGGCCATACCGGTGGCCGGTTACGCGATCGCGCTGGCCGCCATGGCCAGCACCGCCGCCACCCAGGGCTGGCGGGTCGGTGTCGGCGCGTCGCTCTTCCTCGGCTCCGACCTGCTGATCGCCGCCGGGGTGGCCGAGGTGGCCCAACCACCCGGCGCGCCGGTGCTGGTCATGGCGACCTACGCCGCCGGCCAGGCACTGATCGTCACCGGCTGCGCCGCCCGCACCGGCACACCCACCGACGCGCCGGTCACTCCAGCAACTGCGCCCGCAACGCCCTGAGGTCGGAGTCGGTGAGCCCCAGCCCGTCGCGCAGGTACGCGTCGAACGAGCCGTGCACCCGACGCACCTCGGCGTAACCGGCGTCGAGATACTCGGCGCGGACCTCCAGCACCGGCACCACCGCGTCGACGTCCAGCTCGGGATTCCGCCGACGCATCGCCTCGACGATCACCGCCCGCAGGCTGTCGGTCAGCTCGTTGTTGCGCAGGTAGTCGGCGCGAACGGCAGCCTCGTCCACCCCGAGCGCCGTCAACAGGATGACGGTCAGCCAACCGGTGCGGTCCTTGCCGGCGGAGCAGTGGTAGAGCAGCGGCAGATTTTCCGGGCGGGACGCCAGCCGCACCGCCTCGGCGAAACCGACCCGCGCCGACTCACCGGTGACGAACCAGCGGTAGATCGCCTCCATCGCTCCCGCCGTGCCCTGCCGGGCCAGCTCGGCGTACGCGTTCAGGTCGTGTCCGAGCAGCACCGCCGAGACGTACGTGAAGACGGGGTGCTCCGCGTCGTGCACCGGCAGGCGCACCACCCGTGGTTCACCGGCGAAGCGGTCCTCCGGCGCGACCGCGATCTCCGAGGCGTCGCGCAGATCCACCACGCACGCGGGCCCCAGCTTCGCCAGGACCGGCAGGTCCTCGTCGGTCAGCCGACCCAGAGCCGGAGTGCGGATCAACTGGCCGACCCGGACCCTCCGCCCGTCCGCGCCGACGAGCCCGCCCAGGTCACGCGCGTTCGGCGCACCCACCAGCTCCCAGCCCTGCCCGGTCATGCGGTCTCCCCTCCGAAGGTGAACCTCCGTATAGGGTGCCTGACATGACGATCTCGGCGGTACGCACCCACCGGGTTTCCGCCCCCTTACACACCCCGTTCGTCACCGCGCTACGTCGCACCACCACAGTGGACACCCTGGTCGTCGAACTCGTCGACAGCGACGGCCGGTCCGGCTTCGGTGAGGCGCCGCAGGTCTGGCAGGTCACCGGCGCGTCGGTCGCCGGGGCGCAGGCGTGCGTCCGCGAGCTGCTCGGCCCACGGCTGATCGGCCGTGACCCGGACGACCTGGTGACCCGGTGCGCCGAGGTGCAGCGCGCCGTGGTCGGCAACGAGGCCGCGAAGGCGGCGGTGGACGTCGCCCTGCACGACCTCGCCGCGCGGCGACTGGGCGTACCCCTGGTGCGGTTGCTCGGGGGCACCACGCTGCGGGTCCCGACGGACGTCACGCTGGCGGCAGGCGACGCGGTGGACCTGGCGACCGCGGCACGGCAGCGCCAGGCCGACGGCTTCGGCGTGCTCAAGTTGAAGGTCGGCACCGACGCGGCCGGTGACCTGGACCGGGTACGCGCGGTCCGGGCGGCCGTCGGCCCCGGCACCCGGATCCGGCTGGACGCCAACCAGGGCTGGACGCCCCGGGAGGCGGTCCGGGTGATCCGCGGCATCGAGGACGCCGGGCTCGACGTGGAGTTGGTCGAGCAGCCGGTGGCCCGCTGGGACCTGGACGGGCTGGCCTGGGTCAGCGACCGGGTGTCCGTGCCGATCCTGGCCGACGAAGCGGTCTTCGGGGTGCGTGACCTGGTGGAGGTGATCCGCCGCCGGGCCGCCGACCTGGTCAACGTCAAGCTGGCCAAGTGCGGTGGACTGCACCCGGCCCGCACCCTCCTCGACCTGGCCTCCGCGCACGGCCTCGGCACTGTGGTCGGCTCGATGATGGAGAGCCAGGTCGGCATCGGGGCGGCCGCGAGCCTGGTCGCCGCGTACGGCACCACAGCGGTTCCCGACCTGGACGCCGCCTGGTGGCTGGCCTGGTCACCGGTGCAGGGCGGCATTCGCTACGACGGGGCGACGGTGGTTCTGCCGGATGCCCCTGGCCTGGGCATCTCCGGCCTCGCTGAAGCAAAAGTGCAGGCCCATGGTTGATGGCTGTCGGTTTCTTTCATAGGGTTCCCCTGGACAGCCGACACGATCTGGGGGTTGACGTGGAGCTGCAACCGGGCCGCGAGGCCGTCGTCCGGGTCGCCGTGGCGACACTGTGGACCTACCCCGAGGCCGTCCGCCCGGTCGACCGTCCGGCGCTGACCGCCGGCGTCGACATCCCGACCTGGGTCTCCGGGATGGACACCGACCAGCAGGTCGGCGACTGCGTGCTGAGCCAACTCCTGCTCGGCGAACGGGTCCTCGTCAGTGAGCTACGCCCGGACGGCTGGGCCCGGGTCGTCGCCGTCGAACAACCAGCCGCCAAGCTGGATCCCCGCGGCTACCCGGGTTGGCTTCCCGCCGAGCAGTTGGCCGTTCTCGACCCGACCCACACCGGCACCGACCACCCGCTGGTGGTGGACGCCACGGTCACCGGGCTGCACGCCGCCCCGAACGGGCCGGTGGTGCTGCCCGGCGTCGTCGTCGGCACCCGGCTCGTCCCGGCCGGCCCCGCGCTCGACGACTGGCGGCCGGTGCACGTCCCCGGTCGGGCCACCCCGCTCTGGCTGCCCGACCGCCACCTCGTGTCGTCGGCGGTCGCGTCGCCGGCCGCCGCGCAGGCGCTCGCGGTGGCACAGCGCCTGCTGGACGTGGTCTACATCTGGGGCGGTCTCTCCGCGCACGGCATCGACTGCTCGGGGCTGGTGCATCTGGCCTGGCGGCGGTTCGGGGTGCTGCTGCCCCGCGACGCCGACGATCAGGCAGTGGCCACCACCCCACTGTCGTTGGGCGCGGAACGCCCCGGCGATCTCTACTTCTTCGCCCGACCGGGCCGCAAGATCCACCACATCGGCATCGTCACCGCCGCCCCCGGCGACGGCGGCCAACGCCGGATGCTGCACGCCTGCTACCGGCGACGGCGGGTCATCGAAGAGGAACTGCCGGCAGACCGGACCGCCACACTGGTGGGCGCGCACCGGGTCTAGGGCGGGTCTCTGTCGACCCGAGCCGGAGCCCAGGCATCTGGGCCCGGCGCAGGCCGGCCGGCACTTCCGACACCGGCCGGGTGCCTGTCCGCACCCGGCCGGTGGACCGGTCAGTGTCGGGCCTCGGCCAACTCGCGACGCCGGTCCCGGGAGGACTTCACCAGGCTCGCGGCGGTGGCGATGCCCAGGGTGCCGATGATGACCAGCAGCGACAACCAGATCGGGATGTGCGGCGCCCAGCCGACGTGCTCGCCACCGTTGATGAACGGCAGGTTGTTGTCGGCCAGTGCCTCCAGCACCAGCTTGACCCCGATGAACCCGAGCACGACGGCCAGGCCGTAGCTCAGGTAGATCAGCCGGTCCAGCAGGCCACCGAGCAGGAAGTAGAGCTGCCGGAGGCCCATCAGCGCGAAGACGTTCGCGGTGAAGACCAGGTACGGCTCCTGGGTGATGCCGAAGATCGCTGGGATCGAGTCCAACGCGAAGATCAGGTCGGTGGTGCCGATCGCGATCATCACGATCAGCATCGGGGTGAACAGCCGCTTGCCGGCCACCTGGGTGGTCAGCTTCGCGCCGTCGTAGTCCTTCGAGATCGGCAACGCCTTGCGGCTCCACCGGATCAGTACGTTCTCGGAGAACTCGTCCTCGTCCGGCTCACCCTGCCGGGCCAGGTTCACCGCGGTGTAGATCAGGAACGCGCCGAAGATGTAGAAGACCCAGGAGAACTGCGTGATCAGCGCCGCACCCGCGGCGATGAACCCGCCGCGCATCACCAGCGCCAGCACGATGCCGACGAGCAGCACCTTCTGCTGGTACTGCCGAGGCACCCCGAAGCGCGCCATGATGATCACGAAGACGAAGAGGTTGTCCACCGAGAGGCTGTACTCGGTGAGCCAGCCGGTGTAGAACTGGCCGGCCGCGCTGGCCCCCGAGGTCAGCCAGACACCCACACCGAAGAGCAGGGCGAGGCCGACGTAGAAGGCGACCCAGAGGCTCGACTCCCGCACACTCGGCTCGTGCGGGCGCCGACCGATGATCAACAGGTCGACGAGCAGGACCGCAGTCAGTGCGACAAGCGTCCCCGCCCACACCAATCCGGACACGTCCAACGTTCATTCCTCCGGCAGACACGCGGCGTCGGGCACACCGTACGCCCCTGCGGGAGCCGGCGTGCCGCTGTCGCTCACTCTGGTGACTGTCGGAGGTCTCTTCCGCCGCCGCCCCTGGGGGGCGGCGACCTACGGGGCCGGGTCGGGCACCGTGGTTCCGGCGATCGACCGTGCTGACGACTCCGTTGCGGGGGAATACTCCCCTCCTCGATGACCATTGTTGCCCACCACGCCCCGTGATCACACCCCGGGCACCCGGTGGCGCCGGACACCACTCGACGCGTCGCACCGCACACCCACTAGGGCTTCCTAGGAGGCTAGTGCACGTCGGGTGCGGCGATCGGGTCGGCGAGCGACCAGCCGGCAGCGAGCAGGTCGTCGCAGGCCCGCACCGCCGCGGCCAACCGATCGGCGTGCGACCCGGTCAACTCCACCACCGGCGCGCCACACCCGGCCAGCTCGGCCCGGAAACGCTCGGTCATCCAGGCCCGCAGGTGCTCACCGTCGCGCAGCCCGTCATCCGTGAACGGCACCCCCCGGTGATCCGTCAGCAGATACAGCGCCGGCCGGCGGGCCGCCACCCGTACCTCCTCGGAAGCGCTGCCCAGGTAGCGCTCCTCCCACACCGCCGTCGCCCGCGCGTCGGTGTCGCAGACCAGCAGCGGCCCGCTCGTCCGGGCCGCCGCGTCCTCGGCCGCCTGCTGCTCGCGCACCACCGCGCGGAAGTCGTCCCGGTCCCAGGCAACGTCGAAGACGGTCGCCTCCGGCGCTCGTTCCCGCAACCGGGCCAGCTTGCGAGCGGTCAACTCCCGGCCGTACTCCGGCACCCAGGACGTGCCGTAGTGCCCGGCGAGCGCCGCCGCCATCGTCGTGGTCCCGGTCGACTCGGCCCCGACCACCACCACCCGACGGGCGAACCACGCCCGCACCGGCGGGCTCAGCCACCGCCAGTGACCCGCCGGGTCCGCGCGCACGGCCGTCCCGGACACCGGCACGGTCCGCCGGTCCGGATCAACCGACACGGGTACGGCGTGGAAGCGGCGCGCCAGCTCGACGCCGTACGCCTCGGAGGAGAAGACCGCGTCCACCGACCCCGACCCGACCGCCTCGCGGAACACCGCGCAGTGCGCGTCCCAGACCGCCGGATCGGCGTAGTCCACCGGGTGGTCGTCGTACCGGCCGACGACGCGGACCCACGGCGTGTCCGCGTGGACCTCGCGCAGCCAGTCGAGGCGCAGCGGAAGCGGAATGGACTCCCGACGCGAGGGCGCCACGACGACGGTCACCTCGGCGCAGCGGGCGGCGGCGGCCCGGATCAGCGCGTGGTGCCCGGCGTGCGGCGGATAGAACTTGCCCACCACCATCCCGTGCCCGAACTCGGCGGCAGACCGACGCGACGGCCCGCGTGGTGCCGGCGGCCGGCCGGATGTCGCGGGGTTCACGCGGTGACCGGGGCCGGGCCGGGCGGAACCGCGCTCGGCCGGTCGGCCCGACGCAGATCGGCGCGCCAGGCCCGCAACCCGAGCACGCACAGGGCGAGGAAGACAAGGTAGAGCACGGCCGTCAGGTGCAGCCCCTTGTACGCGTACAGCGGGATGTAGATCAGGTCGGCGGCGATCCAGAGCCACCAGCTCTCCACCCGCTTTCGGGTCTGCCCGTACGTGGCCAGCAGGGACAGCGCCGTGGTCAACGCGTCCGGCAGCGGCACTGTCGAGTCGGTGGCCCGGTCCAGCAGGACCCAGAGCGCGCCGGTGAGCAGCAGCCCGGCGGCGGCCAGCCCCAGCCACTCCCGCCGCCCCGTCCGGCTGACAGTGAGCCGGGTACGCCGCTCGCCCCCGAACAGCCAGTGCCACCAGCCGTAGCAGCCGAGCGCGACGTAGACGACCTGGAGCCCCGCGTCGGCGTACAGCCCGGCGGTCCAGAACAGCACCATGAGCAGCAGCACGTTGGCGATGCCGATCGGCCAGTTGGCGATCTTCTGCCGGGCCACCAACCACACGTTGAGCACACCGGTTCCGAACCCCAGCAGCTCCGCCCAGGTGGTGCCCGTCCCGGCCACCCGAAACGCGGTGCCGGTGAGCCAGTCGATGATCACGAGGCCACCCTAGGGTCCGTGTCAACGCCCTCTGTCGAGCCGAGGCGGAGTCCAGGCAGTGGTCCAGCACGGACCCGCGACACCGACCGGCCCGACCGCCGTGGGAGGCTGTCCGACATGGTGCTTGAGGTCGCGTTGATCGACGTACTACCCGGACACGAGGACGCATTCGCCGCCGCGTACGCCGAGGGTCACCCGGTGCTCGCCGGAGCGACCGGCTGCCGGTCCGTGCGGATGACCCGAGGAATCGAGTCACCGACCCGGTTCGTGCTGCTCGTCGAATGGGACTCGGTCGAGGCGCACGAGAACAACTTCCGGGCCACCGAACGGTTCGACGCATGGCGGGCGCTCATCGGGCCGCACTTCGCGGGACCGCCCATTGTCGAACACTTCCTCGACGTACCGGCCTAAGCCAAGCTGTCGTACCCCGCGGTTATCGTGCCGGGCGCACGCGCCGGCCGCCGGCCCCGACGGGCTCGGGGGCGCCGGGTCCGGTGGCCGCGCGGCGCGTCACCGTCGGCACGGTCAACACTCACTCGCCGACGCGGCGGGCCAGCACGGTGACCGTCTCCTCCGGTGACAGCGCCGCGGCCAGCAGCGCTGCGGTCATCCGCTCGTAGCGGTCGACGTCGAGCACGGTGGCCAACCGGATGTCGGTGGTCAACGCCTCGAGCATGACCGTGCGCGGGTCCGCCGGGTCGGGAAAGGCGTAGCAGGAATACGGTGTGAGCGGATGCAGCCCGCCACCGGCCGCTCCGCGTGGCAACAGCCGCACCGTCACGTGGGACAGGCCGGTCACGGCGACCAGGTGACGCAACTGTTCACGCCAGACCGCCACCGGCAGGTCACCCGGGTCGCAGACAGCCTCGGCGAGCACCGCCGTGTAGCGCGGCGGGTAGGCACGCCGAAGCACCTCCTGCCGCAGTGCCCGCGCGCGCACCTCGGCCTCCACATCGACGTCCGGCGTGAGCTGGACGCCGGCGCTGACCAACACCCGGGCGTACGCGGGCGTCTGGAGCAGCCCCGGCACCACCGACGGCTGGTACTCGACGATGTCGGCGGCGCCCGCCTCCAACTCGGCGTAGGTGCGCTGCCGTTCGCTCATCTCGCCCAGCGTCTTCCACCAGCCTCGGCTGGTCGCCGCATCCCGGGCGATGACGATCAGCGCCTCCCGCGCGGGCGTGGGCACCTTGTAGACGTCCAGCAGGTCGAGCACGTCGGCGAGGTCCGGGCGACTCTGACCCAGCTCGATGCGGGACAGCTTCGACGTCGAGGCCCAGCCCAGCCGGTCGCAGACCTGCTCCAGGGTCAGCGACTCGCGCCGACGGAGTTGGCGCAGCTCTGCGCCGAGACGTGCACGTCGAATGACAGGACTTGTTGGCAGCGGCATCCCGGCCTCCCCACCGAGGGAGACTACGCAGGACGATCACCCAGTGCAATAGCTCGCTCGCGCACCGCAATCAGGGTATTCGACGCCGCTGGCCGGACCGGCTCGCCGGAGCAGATCGTTTCCGCAGGTCAGCGCGGTTGCGGGTCGCGAAGGCTGATCGCGGCGGGCCGGCCATCCCCGATCGGCGTGGCCGGACTCAGGGTCGGTAGGTGCCGAAGGACCAGACGTAGCCGGCCAGATCGCGGGCCGCGTAGTCACGGGAGCCGTAGTCGGTGTCGAACGGCTCGCGGATGATCTCGGCGCCGGCCGCGCGGGCCTGGGCGCAGTGGGCGTCGACGTCCGGCACGGCCACGTAGACCGACCAGTCGTCGTCGGCCGGCCGGGGCGGGGCCTCGGCCCGACCACCCAGCATGATCATGCCGGTGTCGAGGACCAGCTCGGCGTGCGCGACCGCACCGTCCGGCGCCTCGTGCACGGCGTGCACCCGGAAACCGAAGGCGGCACCGAGCCAGTCGATCGCGGCGCGGGGATCGGGATAACGGAAGATCGGATAGATGGTTCGCATGACCCGATTCTGCGGCCGGTGGCGCGGCTCCGGATTGGACGAATGTGACCTCGGCGGGTCGCCGAACCGGCTCGGGTCGGCCGGCGGCCGTCAGCGGCCGGAGAGCAGCGCGGCCGGCGTGGCCCCCGCGAACTCGTGGAAGTCCCGAATCAGGTGGGACTGGTCGTAGTAGCCGCAGCCCGCCGCCACGGCGGCCCAGTCGACTCCCCGCCCGGCCTCGCCGGCGTGGGTCGACGCGGCCTGAGCCTGCTGGAAACGCAGCAGCCGGGCGGCCATCTTGGGCGGCAGCCCGACCTCCTGCCGGAATCGGGACGCGAGGTGCCGGCGGCTCCAGCCCAACTCGTCGGCGAGCACACCGACGCTCCCCCGCCCACCGCTGGCGGCCAGCCACCGCCACGCCCAGTCGAGCCGCGGGTCCACCGGCGGGGACGCCGCCAGCCGGGTGGCGAGCACCCGGTCGAGGAGGTCGAACCGCTCCGACCAGCCGGCGGCCTCGGCGAGCCGGTCGCGCAGCCGATCCAGCCAACGGCCCGGGAGCTGCCCGACGCCGACGGCCCGATTGGTGAGCTCACCCAGGGGCAGACCGAGAAGCCGGCGGGCGGCCAGAGGGGCGAGCAGCAACTCGACGCCCTCCCCCACGCCCACGGTGCGCGTGGTGCACCAACTGTCGAAGGTGCCGGCCACGAACGAGTCGACAGCAGTGACACCACGCTGCGCGCTACGGCGGTCGGTCACGTCCAGCGGAGCGCCCCAGCCCAGTATCAGCACCACGAAGACGCCGGCCGACTCCCGGCGGACCAGTGGCACGTCCGCTCGCTCCCGGTAGCCCACGTACCTGTCGACGAACGGACGCAGGCTGACGTCGGGCAGCCCGAAGACCATCTCGCCGATCGGCGCCACCGCCGTCAACAGTGCCCGCCCTTTGCGTGCCCCGGTCGGCCGGGCCCGAGCGGTGCGCTGGGCGGGGCCGACCGGGTGGCCGTCACTTCACGCCGGCGGCGTCCATGCCGCGCAGCTCCTTCTTCAGGTCGGAGACCTCGTCGCGGATCCGGGCCGCCAACTCGAACTGGAGCTCGCGGGCGGCAGCCAGCATCTGGTCGTTGAGCTCCTGGATGAGCTGAGCGAGGTCGGCGCGGGCCATCCCCTCCCGTGAGGTGACGGTCGCGGCGGACCGGCTCCGGCTGCGGGTCTCCTTGACCGGCGCCTTGCCTCGGGAAAGCTGACGCACCGCGCCGCCGACCCGGGAGTTTTCGGTGTCCTCCGCCTCGCGGTAGATGTCGTCCAGGATGTCGTGGATCTTCTTACGCAGCGGCTCCGGGCTGATGCCGTGCGCCTCGTTGTGCGCGATCTGCTTGGCCCGACGCCGATCGGTCTCGTCGATCGCCGCCGCCATCGACGGGGTGATCTTGTCGGCGTACATGTGCACCTGGCCGGAGACGTTACGGGCGGCCCGCCCGATGGTCTGGATCAGCGACCGGCCGCTGCGCAGGAAGCCTTCCTTGTCGGCGTCGAGGATCGCCACCAGCGACACCTCGGGCAGGTCCAGACCTTCGCGGAGCAGGTTGATGCCGACGAGCACGTCGTAGTCACCCTTGCGAAGCTCGCGCAGCAGCTCCACCCGGCGCAACGTGTCGACCTCCGAGTGCAGGTAACGCACCCGGATGCCGTTCTCCAGGAGGTAGTCGGACAGGTCCTCGGCCATCTTCTTGGTCAGCGTGGTGACCAGCACCCGCTCGTCCCGGTCGGTCCGCAGCTTGATCTCGTGCATCAGGTCGTCGATCTGGCCCTTGGTCGGCTTGATCACGACCTCCGGGTCGACCAGACCGGTAGGTCGGATCACCTGCTCGACGAACTCGCCCTGAGCCTGCTCCATCTCCCAGGTGCCGGGGGTCGCGGATAGGTAGACCATCTGGCCGACCCGCTCCAGGAACTCGTCGAAGCGCAGCGGCCGGTTGTCGGCCGCGCTGGGCAGCCGGAAGCCGTGGTCGATGAGCATCCGCTTGCGGGACGCGTCGCCCTCGTACATGCCGCCGATCTGCGGGATGGTCACGTGCGACTCGTCGACCACCGTGAGGAAGTCGTCGGGGAAGTAGTCGAGCAGGGCGTGCGGCGGGCTGCCGGGCAGCCGCCCGTCCATGTGCATCGAGTAGTTCTCGATGCCGGAGCAGAAACCTACCTGCCGCATCATCTCGATGTCGTAGGTGGTGCGCATCCGCAGCCGCTGCGCCTCCAGCAGCTTGCCCTGCCGCTCCAGCTCGGCGAGGCGCTCGGCCAGCTCGACCTCGATGTCACGGATCGCCCGTTCCATCCGCTCCGGGCCGGCCGCGTAGTGGGTGGCCGGGAAGATCACCAGCTGGTCGACCTCGCGGACCACGTCACCGGTCAACGGGTTGAGGTAGTAGAGCTTCTCCACCTCGTCACCGAACAGCTCGATCCGGATCGCCAGCTCCTCGTACGCTGGGATGATCTCCAGCGTGTCGCCGCGAACCCGGAAGGTGCCTCGCTGGAAGGCCATGTCGTTGCGGGTGTACTGGATGTCGACCAGCCGGCGCAGCAACTGGTCGCGGTCGAGCTCCTGCCCGATCTGCACCTTCACCGCCCGGTTGAGGTACTCCTCCGGGGTGCCCAGGCCGTAGATCGCCGAGACGGTCGCCACCACGATCACGTCGCGGCGGGTGAGCAGCGACATCGTCGCCGAGTGCCGCAGCCGCTCCACCTCCTCGTTGATCGAGGAGTCCTTCTCGATGTAGGTGTCGGTCTGCGGGATGTACGCCTCGGGCTGGTAGTAGTCGTAGTACGAGACGAAGTATTCGACCGCGTTGTGCGGCAGAAGCTCGCTGAACTCCTTGGCTAGCTGTGCGCAGAGCGTCTTGTTCGGGGCGAGCACCAGGGTGGGCCGTTGCAGCCGCTCGATCAGCCACGCCGTGGTGGCGCTCTTGCCGGTGCCGGTCGCGCCGAGCAGCACCGTGTTGCGGTCGCCGCGCCGAACCCGGCGCTCAAGGTCATCGATGGCCGCTGGTTGGTCGCCGGCCGGCTGGAAGTCACTGACGACCTGGAAGCGGCTGTCCAGCCGGGGAATGTCGAGCGCCATGCCATCAACGGTACGCCGGAGGTCCGACAGGAACGGCCGTCACGCCAGGTACGTGATCGGCTTCAATATTCCCATTGTGTGGCCCATGTCACCGGGACTACCCTCTTCATGTAGGCCGCTCGCGGCGGCCGACCGGGCCGGTGGCCAGGCCAACATCACGGCCGGTCGCCCCCGGCACTGCGGTCGCAGCACCCGGCTCGTCCGGCGTGCGCACCCGTGTGGTCGCGCTCGAGGCGCAGACCGGCCGCCGCGAGCGCCCCTGCTCGTCACCCCGGTGCCTCCCCGCCCGTTTCATCTCCGTGGACACCTCTCCGACCCCGGCGCCCGACACCGCCCGCACCGCCACACCCTCGCCCGACGACCCGAGCACCGGCAAGGGCCCGGCCAGCGGCAGCGGCCCGAGCACCGGCAAGAGCCCAAGCACCGGCAAGAGCCCGACCGGCGGCAAGGGCACGAGCACCGGCAAGGGCCCGGCCGGCGGCCAGGCCACGACCAGCGGCAAGGGCCCGACCAGCGGCAAGGGCGCGATCGGCGGCAGCGGGCGGCACCGCACCGGCCCGGCCGGCGGCACCCCGGCGGTCGGGCGAACCGACGACGCCAGGAACACGTCCACGGCCGGCCGAACCCCCGACACCGGGAGCAGGCCCACAGCCGGCCGGTCCGCTGGCGGCGCGCGCCGAGCCACCGCCGGCCTCAGGACCAACGACACGCGGCGGGCCGCCGCCGAGCGGAGCCTCGCGGAGAACCGCGAGACCACCCGCAGCGGCGACACCGCCGACACCGCCGGGCCGCCCTCGGCCGGCCGTCGTCGGCGTACGGTGCTGCTGTTGCTCGGTCTGACGGCGGTGACGTCCGCGACGGCGCTGGTGCTCGGGCTGTTGAGCTGGGCGCCCGACCCGCCCGAGCCGGCCCGGCCGCTGACCCTGGCGGAGGGTGAGCGGCTGGCCGCCGTGCGGGTCACCAACCTGCGGGACCTGCGCGCCGGCGTACGGGTCACGGCCGGTACCGGCGCCGCCCGCCTCGAACTGGTGGGCTGGGTGGACTGGTCCCGGTCACTGCTCTACCTCGACGTGGGCGGGCCGGGAGCGGGTGCCGAACGCGGGCTGTTGCAGAAGAGCGGTCCGGTGCTGGTGATCCGGCCCGATCCGGCGGCGGTGCCCACTCCCGCCGCACCACCACTGATGCCCCCGACGGACCGGTGGCAGCTGCACCGACCGGCACCCGGGGCGCACCTGACACCGGTGCTCGACCTGCTCCTCGATCTCGCGGCCGACCGCCCCGACCCCACGACCCGGACGGCACCGTCCGACGGGGCGCGCTGGATCGCCCGCGAGGCCGTCCCGGCCGGCCCACTGGACGTCATGCAGGCACCACTGCCCAGCGGCACGCCAGCCACCAGCACGACCATCGGCACCCCCAGCGCCGCGACGCCCGCCCCGGACGGACACACCCGGTACTGGCTCGATCAGGACGCCCGCCTGCACAAGCTGGTAACCGTGCTGCCCGGCACCGGGCCGGTCACAATGATCTTCAACCGCGAGGACCGGCCGACACTACGACCGGTGGACGCGCTCGGCGGTCGCCCCGGTCTGCCCCGCGCGCTGACCGACGCCGAGCAACGTCGGCTCGACCGGCTGCCGGCCCGGCTCCGCGCCCACGGCGGTGCCACCGTGACGCTGACCGCACCGATGGGCACTGAGACGAACCTGCGGGGCGCAGGCTGGTTGAGCTGGACCGCGCGCAGCGCGTACCTCGCGGTCGCCGACCTGGGCGTACCGGATCGCCGGACCCTGCTGCGCCGCGACGCCGCCGGCCTGGCCCGGGCGGACCTGCCCGCGGCCGACGGTGGCGGCGGCACCGCGGAGGTGCCGGCCCGACCGCCGCTACCGCCCCCGACCGGGGGGTGGCGCGTCTCCCGGCCCGCCCGAGACGACCTGAGTGTGCTGGTCGACGCCGCGATAGCCGCCGGGTCGGTCGGGCAGCGGGGCGTGGCCGTGCGGGTACGCGAGGACGTCATTGCCGGACGAACAGTGGACGTCATCGAGTCGGGCCCGGCCGACGCGCGGCTGCGTTACTGGCTCGACCGGGACGGGTCGCTCCGCCGGCTCGAGTTGCAGACCGACGCCGGCGCGTGGGCACACCTGGATCTCCAGCCCGCAATCGTGCCCCGACTGGCTGCCAACCCTCGACCCCCGGCCCCTCGACCTTCGGCCCCTCGGCCCGGTGCCCGCTGACCGATTCCTCAGGGACGCCAGCCGGTCTGCGCGGCCCACTGCTCGGCCCGCAGGTACTCCTCGTCGAACCATGGGTTGCGGCCCGTCCCGGAATCGCCGGCCACCGGGGCCGCGTCGATGAGGTCCCGCTTGAGCAGCAGATACGTGGCTCGCTGATCCGGGTCGGCACGCAGGTGGTCGCGCATCAACAGCGCGTACCGCCAACCCGGCGAATCCGCCACCCGCACGTGCAGACGAACGGGGCGGGCCGGGTCCGCACTACCGTGCAACCGCTTCTCCCAGCGGCCCCTGCCGGCCGGACGCGGATCGTCCCACCACTGCCCCGGCACCCGTGGGAACCCGGCGCTCGCCAGCCGATCGGCCAACGGCCCGTCGGCGTCGGCGAGGCTGGCGATCGCCACCTGCACGTCGATGACATTCTGCGTGGCCAGGCCGGGCACCGCCGTCGAACCGATGTGATCGATCCGGAGGGCACTCGAGCCGAGCGCGTGCTGGATCCGGGCGGCCAGCCGCGCGTACTGCTCCGGCCAACTCGCGTCGGCCCAGGCCAACTCGGCCTCGTCGGGCGCGACCACCCGCCGCTGGCGCAGATTGTCCTCGTAGGGCACCAACCGCTGCTCCCAGAGCAGGTCGACGGCGTCGTGCAGCGCCGTCAGGCTCCCGTCGTTGGTCAGCACCACGTCCGCCGCTGCCCGGCGACGCGCGTCGTCGGCCTGGGCGGCGATCCTCCGCTCGGCCTCCGCGCGACTCATCCCCCGGTCACGCGCCAGCCGCTGCAGTCGGGTCGCCACGGCCGTCTGCACCACGACCACCAGGTGGTACGTCGGCGCGAGACCCACCTCGACCAGCAGCGGTACGTCGTTGACGACTATGGCGTCGGGTGCCGCCGCGGCGGCCAGTTCCGCGGTGCGGGCCCGGACCCGGGGGTGGGTGATCGCCTCCAGCCGACGACGGGCGGTCTCGTCAGCGAACACCACCGCTCCCAGTGCGGCACGGTCCAGTGCGCCGTCGGCGTCCACCACCGCGTCGGAGAAGGCGGCGACGATCTCGGCCAGCCCGTCCGTACCCGGCGCCACCACCTCCCGGGCCACCCGGTCGGCGTCAATCAGCACCGCGCCCCGCTCGACGAGCCGCGCGGCCACCGAGCTCTTTCCTGACCCGATCCCGCCGGTCAACCCCACCCTCAGCACCCGCACAGTCAACCGGATCGACAAGCCCGCCGCCAACCCACCCACGGCCCGGCGACCTCGCCACCACCCCACCCCGGGACTCCGCCCGCGCCCGCTTCGACCGGCCCCCGCCGCACCCACACGGGCCACCTACGCACCGCACCCCGCGTCCCGCATTTCCCACCCCACGCCCGCACCCCACACCCTCACCCCTGCCCGCGCCCGCACCCGCACCCGCGCCCGCGCCCGCGCCCGCGCCCGCGCCAAGATCACCGCAACATCAGGGATGTTGCTGCCTCCGGCGCGCGCGAGACAG
>NZ_JBEZEH010000064.1:0-30876 GCF_040648775.1 Micromonospora sp. NPDC049089 | reverse complement strand
CATGGAGTTGTGGTGCCTCGCGTAAGGGGCACAGCTCCGCTTGTCGCCCACCACAACTCCATGATCGACGGAGGCTCTGTCGGCCGGGTCACGGAATGAACGCCACCTCGGGGAAGGACCGGCTCGGGCCGTTCAGTAGGTGTCCGCCCCGGTGGCGCAGGTGCAGGTCGAAGAACGCCAGCGGGTACGCCTGCCCGATGCGGACCGCGCGGGCGGGGTCGAGCGTGCCGACCCAACGCACGAGTTCCTCGTCGCTCATGCCGATGAGCTTCGCCAGTTGCGGCACGAGCCACTGGTTGTCGCCGTAGGACGAGTGGATCGCTTCGGCGGCCTGGACGTTGAGTCGCCATCCCCGTAGGTGCGTGAAGAACTCGGCGACGGCGGGCTCCGCAGCCTGGGTGTACTCCGCCGTCATCAGCATGAACGGCCGGTACAGGTCGGTGGTGGGCATCGGCTGCGACACCATCGGGGCGTCCAGGCTCAGCCCCGCCCGGACCCGCCGGTCGGTGCCCATGGTCAGGGCCGTCGCGGTGCCGCCCTTCGACCAGCCGAACATGCCGATCCGACTCAGGTCCAGGGAGGCGCCCAGCCCGGTCGGCAGTGGCGCGTGGTCGACGGCGGGGTTGCCCCCGGCGGCGAGGTCGGAGATCTGATCGAGGACGAATCGGACGTCCCTGGTGTAGGTCCACGGGGTGGAATCGACGTCTTCCTCCTGGACGGTGACTCGGCCGTCGGGGAATTCGCTGAACCCGTCGTACGTGTGGTCCACAGTGACCACCGCGTACCCGTGGCTGGCGAGTTCCTGCACCACGATGGTGGTGTCCGAACGGTGGCTGCCGGCACCGTGCGAGTACAGCACCACCGGCAACCGCCGGCCCGGGTGCCGCACCGGGGCGCCCTCGTGCCCGGCCGTCAACGGCGCCAGCGCGGCGTGGGGGTCGAAGCCCGCGGATTCCAGCAGCACGCGCATCGAGGCGGCCGTCATCCACGGGGAACGCGGGTAGCGCCGCTCGTTCCGGGCGGGGTACCAGACGCTGACCATTAGTTCCCGATACCGCCCCGGCCCCGCCAGCGGTTCCGGCCGCGACCGGTCGACCAGATGCAGTGGCACCACACCCACGCGGTACGGCCCGGTCGGCCGGGGGAGAGTGAGCCGGGCCGGGCCCGCATCGGCGGTTGCCGCCGTGGCGCGGCCAGCGATGCCCCACGGTACGCCGGCCCCGACCGCCAGCGCGGCTCCGACAAGGCCGCGCCGCGTGATCCCCCGTGCACCAACAGGTTTCACGGTTGGCATTGATCCTCCCCTGGGTTGCTCGACGCCGGAACGGGCCGCCCGACCATCGATATACCCGCAGTATATATACCGAGTGTATAGATGCAACGACGGCGACGAGTTTCGACAACGGGGTGAGCTCTGAGAGGCCGCCCTGGCGCGCGCTAATAGCCCCGATCTTGCAGTTTCTGTCCCAGCGAAAGGTGCAGAACAGGCAAAAGCACGACCGAAAGCGCAAGATCGCCGAGCCCGCCGGCCGGACCGGGCGGGGGCCAGGGCAGGGCAGGGCCAGGGCTGGGCTGGGGCGGGGCGGGGCGGTGCTGGCTAGCCCAGGACCAGGCCGGGGTCGGGTTCCGGGTCGGGGGTCGGGCCGGGGATCTTGTACTCCTCGGTGAGGGTGGTCATCGGGCCGGGCCAGGTCGCCTGGGAGACCTCGATCGGCTTGCGGTGCGTGTCGTACGCCACGTGCAGCAGGTGCAGCACCGGGGTGTCCGGTCGGATCTGGAGCGTTTCGGCCTCCTCCCGGCTCGGCTGACGGGCGCTGATCGTGTCGGTTGCCGAGACGTACCGTCGTCCGGTGGCTTCCTCGGCCTCCTGGTAGAGCGGCCGGCCGAACGCCTCGGCGCGCTCCAGAGAGGTGCCGGCGGTGTCGCGGGGCAGGAACCAGGAGGCGCCCACCTCGACGGGGGAGTCGTCGGTGCGGACGAGGTGCCGGCGGCAGAGCAGGTTGGTGCCGTCGGAGACGCCGAAGGCGTCGGCCACCTCGGCGGGGGCGGGGGCGTGCCCCACGGAGACGAGCTGTTGACGGTACCGGGCGGCCAGGTCGGCGTGGTAGCCGCGGAAGCCGCCGTACCGGCCTCGGGAGAGGCGGTTGAGGCGGCGGCGGGTGCCCCGGACGTACGTACCGGAGCCGGGTTTGGTGATCAGGATGCCCTCGACCCGCAGTTGGTCGACGGCGCGTTGCACGGTCTGCTTGGCGACGCCGAACATCTCGGCGATGGCCGGGATGGACGGCAGCCGCTCGCCCGGCCCCCAGTCCCCGCGCCGGACCTGGGCCTTGAGCTGCGCGGCGATCTGTCGGTGCGGGAACTCGGCGGCCCCGGGATTGATCTGCACACCCGCCTCCTTGATCACATCTAGGTTCCTAGGATGCCCTAGGGGGTGTGACGGCGCTACCCCGGACACGCGAAAACGGGCCCCCGGACCACAAAAGGTCCGAAGGCCCGCAGCGAAAACAGTGCTACCAGGAGCCGGCGGTGGGGCCGGCCGAACCGCCCCGGCGGCGCAGGTACTTCTCGAACTCCTGGGCGATCTCGTCACCGGTCAACGGGGTGATCCCCTCGTCGCCGACCCGCTCTTCCAGCTCGCGGACGTACTCGCCCAGCTCGGCGTCCTGCTCGGCGGCGCTGCGAACCCGCTGCTCCCACTCGGCGGACTCCTCGGCCAGGTCGGCCATCGGCACCGGCAGGTCGACGACCTCCTCGACCCGGTGCAGCAGGGCGAGGGTGGCCTTCGGGCAGGGCGGGTTGTTGGCGTAGTGCGGCACGTGCACCCAGAAGGAGACGGCGTCCACCTCGGCGCGGGTGCAGGCGTCGTGCAGCACGCCGACGATGCCGGTCGGCCCGTCGTACCGGGTGGGGGTGAGCTGGTAACGCTCGGCGGCCTGCGCGTCGGAGGCGCTGCCACTGATCGGCAGCGGCCGGGTGTACGGCACGTCGGCCAGCAACGCGCCGAGCAGCACCACCCGTTCCACCTCCAGGCTGTGGCAGATCTCCAGCACCTGCTCGCAGAACGTCCGCCAGCGCATGCTCGGCTCGATGCCGCGGATCAGCACCACGTCACGGTCGGTGCCCTCCGGGCTGGCCACCATGAACCGGGTCGTCGGCCACTCCACCCGCCGGGTCTCCCCGTCGGCCATGGTGATGGTGGGCCGGCTGACCTGGAAGTCGTAGAAGTCCTCTGGATCCAGCTCGGCGATCTGCCGGGCGTTCCAGACCTGCTCCAGGTGCTCGACCGCGGCGGTGGACGCGTCGGCGGCGTCATTCCAGCCCTCGAACGCGGCGATCGCCACCGGGGACCGCAGCACCGGCAGTCCGTCGAACTCGGTCACGCCGTCACCTCACCCTGCTCGTCGCGGCTGGCGCCGGGACCGCGCCCGGTCGTCATACCGTGTGGCACGGTGGCGTCCCTGTTGTCCTTCACGTCCGCCAGCCTACGTGCAGGGCGAGGGTGCGGCCCGTCGGCCGCGCCGGTCGGCCGCTCCGGCAGCAGGTCATACCCGAACGAACCAGACAGCGTGATTCCCGTGACACAATAGGGGATCGCACGATGATGGTCGTGGAGTCCGGCGGAATCGCACTAACCTGAACGGGTGCGGACTTCATTGATGGATGTGCTGGCTGATCGCATTCTCATCGCCGACGGCGCGATGGGCACGATGCTTCAGGCCGCGGACCTCACGCTCGACGACTTCGACGGGCTCGAGGGGTGCAACGAGATCCTCAACGTCACCCGCCCGGACGTGGTGCGCGGGGTGCACGACGCCTACCTGGCCGTCGGCGCCGACTGCGTGGAGACCAACACCTTCGGGGCCAACCTCGCCAACCTCGCCGAGTACGACATCCCGCACCGCATCCGCGAGCTGTCCGAGGCGGGCGCCCGGATCG
Organism: Micromonospora sp. NPDC049089; assembly: GCF_040648775.1. Taxonomy (NCBI): domain Bacteria; kingdom Bacillati; phylum Actinomycetota; class Actinomycetes; order Micromonosporales; family Micromonosporaceae; genus Micromonospora; species Micromonospora sp. NPDC049089. Next base: position 26,937 of record NZ_JBEZEH010000064.1, on the reverse strand, counting down.
CCCGGGAGGCCGCCGACGCGGCCAGCACCCCGGATCGGCCCCGTTTCGTGCTCGGCTCGATCGGGCCGGGCACCAAGCTGCCCACCCTCGGGCACGCCGCCTACTCGACCCTGCGCGACGCCTACCAGGAGAACGCCGCGGGTCTGATCGTCGGCGGCGCCGACGCGTTGATCATCGAGACCTGTCAGGACCTGCTCCAGGTCAAGGCGGCGGTGGTCGGGTCGAAGCGGGCGATGGCCGAGCTGGGCCAGACGGTGCCGATCATCTGTCACGTGGCGGTGGAGACCACCGGCACCATGCTGGTCGGCAGCGAGATCGGGGCGGCCCTCGCCGCGATCGAGCCGCTCGGCGTGGACCTGATCGGGCTCAACTGCTCGACCGGCCCGGCCGAGATGAGCGAGCACCTGCGCTACCTGTCGCAGCACTCCCGCATCCCGCTGTCGGTGATGCCGAACGCCGGCCTGCCGGTGCTGACCGCCGACGGGGCGTACTTCCCGCTGACTCCCGTGGAGCTGGCCGAGGCCCTGGAGCGGTTCATCACCGAGTACGGCGTGGGGCTGATCGGTGGCTGCTGCGGCACCACCCCGGAGCACATCCGGGTGCTGGCCGAGCGGCTGCACGGCGTCACCGCCCCGGCCCGGGAGCCGCGGCACGAGGCGGGCGTCTCCTCGGTCTACCACCCGGTGCCGTTCGCCCAGGACGCCTCGGTGCTGATGGTGGGGGAGCGGACCAACGCCAACGGCTCGAAGGCGTTCCGGGAGGCGATGCTCGCCGGCGACTGGCGGGCCTGTGTGGAGATCGCCCGCAGTCAGGCACGGGACGGCTCCCACCTGCTCGACCTGTGCGTGGACTACGTCGGCCGCGACGGCACGCAGGACATGCGGGAGCTGGCCGGTCGGTTCGCCACCGCGTCCACCCTGCCGATCATGTTGGACTCCACCGAGCCGAACGTGGTGGAGGCCGGCTTGGAGATGCTCGGCGGCCGCTGCGTGGTCAACTCGGTGAACTTCGAGGACGGCGACGGCCCCGAGTCCCGGTACGCGCGCGTGATGCCGATCGTCCGGGAGCACGGCGCGTCGGTGGTGGCGCTGCTCATCGACGAGGAGGGTCAGGCCCGTACCCAGGAGTGGAAGGTCCGGGTCGCGGCGCGGTTGATCGACGACCTGACCGACCGGTGGGGCATGGACCGCGCCGACATCCTGATCGACGCGCTGACCTTCCCGATCGCCACCGGGCAGGAGGAGACCCGCCGCGACGGCATCGAGACGATCGAGGCGATCCGGGAGATCTCCCGCCGCTACCCGGGTGTCAACTTCACCCTGGGCATCTCGAACATCTCCTTCGGGCTGAACCCGGCGGCCCGGCAGGTGCTCAACTCGGTGTTCCTGCACGAGTGTGTGCAGGCCGGCCTGACCTCGGCGATCGTGCACGCCAGCAAGATCCTGCCGATGTCGAAGATTCCCGATGAGCAGCGCGAGGTCGCCCTGGACCTGGTGTACGACCGGCGACGCGAGGGGTACGACCCGGTGCAGCGTTTCCTCGAGCTCTTCGAGGGCGTCGACGTGACCAGCGCCCGCGCCAGTCGCGCCCAGGAGTTGGCGGCGCTGCCGCTCGACGAGCGGCTCAAGCGGCGGATCATCGACGGTGAGCGCAACGGCCTGGAGGCCGACCTGGACGAGGCGATGGCCGGCGGCCGCTCCCCACTGTCGATCATCAACGACATCCTGCTGGACGGCATGAAGGTGGTCGGTGAGCTGTTCGGCTCCGGCCAGATGCAGCTGCCGTTCGTGCTCCAGTCCGCCGAGGTGATGAAGACCGCGGTCGCCTACCTGGAACCGCACATGGAGACCGCGGAGGACGGCGGCAAGGGCCGCATCGTGCTCGCCACCGTACGCGGCGACGTGCACGACATCGGCAAGAACCTGGTCGACATCATCCTGTCCAACAACGGCTACGAGGTGGTGAACATCGGCATCAAGCAGCCGATCAGCGCCATCCTCGACGCGGCAGAGCAGCACCGCGCCGACGCGATCGGCATGTCCGGGCTGCTGGTCAAGAGCACTGTCATCATGAAGGAGAACCTGGCCGAGATGGCCACGCGCGGGGTCGCGGAACGCTGGCCGGTCCTGCTGGGTGGGGCGGCGCTGACCCGCGCGTACGTCGAGGACGACCTGCGGTCGACGTTCCCCGGGCAGGTGCACTACGCGCGGGACGCGTTCGAGGGCCTGTCCCTGATGGACCGGGTGATGACGGCCAAGCGCGGCGGCGCCCCGGTGATCGACCCGGAGCGGGAGGCGGCTCTCGCCGCCCGGCGGGCGCGCCGGGAACGGCAGCGCTCGATGGTCACCACGTCGCTGCCGGAGCTGCACGACTCCTCGGTCCGCTCCGATGTGGCCGCCGACGTGTCGGTGCCCACTCCGCCGTTCTTCGGCACCCGGGTCGTCAAGGGCGTGCCGATGGCCGACTACGCGGCGCTGCTCGACGAGCGGGCCACCTTCTCCGGGCAGTGGGGGTTGCGCGGCGCCCGGGGTGGCAGCGGACCCTCCTACGAGGAGCTGGTCGAGACCGAGGGTCGGCCGCGGCTGCGGTACTGGCTGGACCGGCTGATCGCCGACCAGGTCCTTGAGGCAGCCGTGGTGTACGGCTACTTCCCCGCGTACTCCGAAGGCAATGACCTGGTGGTGCTCGACGAGAACGGGCACGCGGAGCGCGCCCGGTTCTCCTTCCCGCGGCAGCGGCAGGAGCGGCGACTCTGCCTGGCGGACTTCTTCAGGCCCCAGGGCGACCAGCTCGATGTGGTCGCGTTGCAACTGGTCACCGTCGGCCAGCCGGTCAGCGAGTACGCGGCGAAGCTGTTCGCCCGCAACGAGTACCGCGACTACCTGGAGGTGCACGGCCTCTCCGTGCAGCTCACCGAGGCCCTCGCCGAATACTGGCACCAGCGCATTCGCGCCGAGATGACGCTGCCCGACGGCCGCCCGCTGGGCCACGACGACCCGGCGGACCTGGCCGGCATCCTGCACAACGACTACCGGGGCTGCCGGTACGCGTTCGGCTACCCCGCCTGCCCCGACCTGGAAGACCGGGCGAAGATCATGGATCTGCTCGGCGCGGACCGGATCGGGGTCGAGCTGTCCGAGGAGTTCCAGCTCATGCCGGAGCAGGCCACCGACGCGATCGTGGTCCACCACCCGGAGGCCAACTACTTCAACGCCAAGTAACGGGCGCAGGGTCACTGACCTGCGATTACGGCCTTCCCGAGGTTCGCTGAACCATGATCATGCCGTCTTCGGGCCGTCGAGGGCTTCCGGAACGTCCCCGGCGGCCTGGTCTTCGCCGAAGGCCGCATCAATGACCCTGCGCGTGCGGTCCTCGCTGTCGGCAGGGAATGCCGGCGATGTCGGGCTCCACCGATGCGTGACGCATCGCTGTCACTTGATCCGCGACACGTCCGGCTAGACGATCTTGCCTGTCTTCAGGCAAGCTACGGCCGTGGAGCAGTCAGCATGGACCGAGGTGTCTGCGGCGCTGGCGGTGGCCCCGTACCCGGTTGATGTGCTTCCTGCCGATCCTGCTCGTGCGGAAGCCTGCCTGGCGACGCTGGGAATCACGACTCGTTCGTGGCTTGGTGCGGTTGTCGCCAACACAGGAGGGCTGCTGGTAGACCACGGTTGGCTACGCGTCCTTGGTAGCGGTCACGATGGGCTGCCGGACGTAGCAACGGAGTCGGACCCCACCGGTCCCTGGATCGTCGTCGGTTACGACGTCATGGGCGGCCAGTTCGTGTGGGTGCCGGCACAGCCCGGCGGTAAGCCGACCATCCATTACTTCGGTCCAGATGATCTCGAGTGGCTGGACCTCGGCCAGGGGTACGCCGACTGGCTGTATGCGGTCCTCGCTGGTTCGCTGACTCAGTTCTATGACACTCTGCGGTGGCCGGGGTGGAAAGCGGACGTCGAAGCGCTCACCGCCGATCAGGGGATCAGCACATGGCCGCCGCCGTGGTCAGCGGAAGGGAAGGATCTCTCCTCAGCCTCCCGCAAGGCGGTACCCCTGCCGCAACTGGTGTCGTACTACCAGGACACTGCGCGCCAGATGGCGTCGGAAGAAGAGCGTTAGCGGCGCCCATCCACTTCCTGAGTCGTCCTCGTCTCCCACCAGTTATCTACCAATGTCACCCATCAGGTGGAGCCACCGCGTAACGCATCAAGTGAAGTACGACATCGGCCAGCCGGCGATGTCGTGCTCCACTTGATGCGTTACGGATCGCTGTCACTTGATCCGTGACACTTCCGGCTAGACGATCTTGGTTGTGGATGTCAGCCGATGTGGGGTGGTTCGGGCTGGGGAGCCGTCTGCCAGTCGGTTTCCCCGCCTGGGCCGACGGTTATCGGGTCGACTCCCGTGCCGGTGAGGTGCCAGGACTCGTAGTGGCGATGGGGGTCGATGTGTAACTCGGCGTCGTTGTCGAAGGTCAGGTGGAGGGCACCGTTGCCGTGGATCTCAACGCTGCTGATGGTCTGACCGAACAGGTCCAGGACGGGTGCCAGGCGGGTTCCTGTGCCGGGGTCAAGTTCGTGCCATTGCCCGTCCGGGTCGCGGAGCAGGAACGGAGTTTCGACGGCCAGTTCGGCGTCGACACGATAGCCCTCGTCGGGGGCGAGCGCGGAGAGGCTGAGCCGGACCTGGTAGTCGAAGACTGTTCGGTCGACACGGCAGCCGGTCAGCGGGGTGGGAACTCTCATCGGGCCTGCCCTGATTCAGTGGCGCAGGTGGGCGGAGGTGAGCCGGGAGGAGGCGGTCTTTAGTCGGACGCCGTTGAGGAGCAGGTGGACCACGGTGGTGTCGGCCCAAAGTCGGACGGTGAGTCCGGCCCGACCGTCGTTGTATGGCCTATAGCCGGCGGGCTAGCGCCATAAGTGCTCGTGACCGCCGAGCCGGCCGAGCGTCACGTCCCTATCTCGGCTGTGCAGCAACGCGAGGAGTCGGTTTCCCATGAGCAGGTGCTCGTACGAGACCTGGGCGATGATGTCGGCCATGGTCCGCGTCCACTGCGGATCGGCTTTGAACGGCTCGTCGAGCTGGTGGATGACCAGCGCCCAGCCGGTAACGCCGGCGAAGTCGATGTAGCGCAGGGTGTCACAGAAGGCGTCCAGATTCTGGACCGACCAGCCGCAGTACCGCATCGTTACCTGGGAGAGGAGTTCGCCTAGCAGGTTGGATTTGGATCCGTTGCCACCGCGAGTCTGGGCGACGCCATATCCGAGACTCACCAGCTCACTCACGACGTGGTCGAGATGCTTCTCATCGTGGAAGCCGGTGACTGCGCCGTCTCGAAGTAGCTCGTAGTCCCACTGCCGCTCGGTCTCCTCAGGGCTGAAAGACGCCATGGCAGTGACCATAGCGACTCGCCGGGTGACCAACTGAGTGACAGCGCTGGTAGCTCGGGGTAGCCAGCGGGTCACCATCGGCCTGAGCGACGGCGCTGGCTGGTTCACAGGCTTGCGGCAGCAACCGTGCAAGCAAAGGGGTCGGGAGCCCGGCAGGAGCTCTAAGATCATGCCGTTTCCAGGCCGTCAGAGCTGGACCAGGAGTGACGAACATTGACCCACAGGCCACGAATGAACGGGCAGCTTAGGCGGCATCTTGTCCGTGTTGATCGACCATGTTCTCCCCTCGATCAATACAACGCCAACTAACGGGCGCAGGTCGTTGACCTGCAATTACGGCCATCCTGAGGGTCGCTGGACCATGATCAGGCCGTCGAGGGCTTCCGGAATGTCCTCGGCGGCCTGGTCCTCGCCGAAGGCCGCATCGCTGGCCTCGCGCGCGCGGTCCTCGCTGGTCGGCAGGAGATGCGCGTGGGTCCGCAGAGTGAAGCCCGGTCGACGCAGGCTGGCACTCACTCAGTCGGATTGCTCTGTTGGGCGTAGCGGAAAGCAAGCCGTCTGATAATGGTCTCGCCCTTGCCTGCTGGCAGCCAGCTGGCTTCCGTGTGCGATTCGCTCTCTTCCCACTCGGGGATGTCGGCGGGGTCGTCGCTTCCGATGCCCAGCGACACGTCGCTGTGGCGGGCGCGGAAGTAGAAGCGCTCACCGTTCGGCAGGGTGCCCTCCACCTGCACTGGGGCTGCCGTGCAGGTCAGATACGCCTCCCAGCCCTCAGTCCGGAGAGTGGCGATGAGCTGGAGCCAGGATGCCACGTGCTCCTGGTGCCGCCGTTGGCGCGCGGTCTCCGGATCCATAACGTTCATGCTGCTGCACCGGGACCTGGCTTTGTACATGGGGGAGCGCGGGCAACTCGGCGGCCAGGGCCTCACCGAGCCGCTCGGTCAGGCGAGCTGAGTTGGTGTAGCCGTGGCCTCCCAGGTGGTCAGGCAGAACGGGTGGCCCGCCGGGTCGGCGTAGACGTAACACTGTTCGCTGTTGGGCTGGAACTCGTACTTTGTCGCTCCGGCAGCGAGCACGCGGGCCTCGGCGGCGTCTCGGTCCACGACCATGAAGTCGAGATGCATCATGATCGACGAGGTGGGGTCGGGCCAGGTGGGTGGCGTGTATCCGGGCACAGTCTGGAAGTTGATCCGCCCGGCCGGGCTCAGCACGCATGCCCAGCCGTCCCCGGCGTGTGTCAGGGTTCCGCCGGTGATGCTGGCGTAGAACTGCGCCAAGGCGACGGCGTCCGGGCAGTCCAGGGTGACCGCGCTGAGCCTGATCTCGTCGGACATGTCGCCTCCTGTGGCCCGTGCCGGCCGTTGCTAGGCGCGCCCGCACTGATACGACGACCAGCACGACGGCGCGCTCGACAAACTGAACGACGTAACCTAACGCACACGGTGGTCGAGCACGCTGATCTAGCCGCGGGCGGCATCCCTACCAGCGGTGCCCATCCCACCTGAGGCGATGACAAGCTGTGCGAATGCGACAGGTCACAGTGCTCGGCAGTTCCGGCGCCTTTCCCGAGCCAGGCCGTGCCTGTAGCGGCTTCGCTGTGGACTGGGACGGCTACCGCGTGGTGCTCGACCTGGGCTACGCCACACTGCCGCGATTGCTCAGGCACTGGCCCGATGGTGCGGTGGACGCCGTCGTCATCACCCATGAGCATCCGGATCACTGCGTCGACCTGCACGGTCTGTTCAGGATGCGGTTCTACGGTCAGCCCGGCGGCCCACGGCTGCCGTTGTTCTGCCCGCCCGGCGTGCTCGACCGGCTCAGCGGCCTGGAGCCCGATGTCGACCTGCGCACGGTGTTCGATCTGCACCCACTACCCGGCAGCTACCGGGTCGGGCCGTTCGACCTGACCGGGCTGTCTCTGCCGCACTTCGTGCCCAACGCCGGCATCCGGCTTGTGGCCGACGGAATCGCCGTGGCCTACTCCGGGGACACTGGGCCGACTCCCGCGCTTGCCGAACTGGGCCGCGACGCCGACCTGTTCATCGTCGAGGCGACGGACCACGACGGCGAGACCAGCCGTCCCACCCGAAACCTGATGACCTCCACCGAGGCCGGTCGGTCAGCTCGCCTGGCGGGTGCCCGCCGCCTGATGCTCACCCACTTCTGGCCAGGCAATGACCGGGCAGCCGCAGTGGCGGCGGCGCAGGCGGAGTTCGAGGGCGCCGTACTGGCGGCTCAGGAAGGACTCACAGTGATGCTGGGGACCCCAGCCAACTGACCGCCTCAGACCTTCGTGTTCGCCACGACCCGGTCAAGGACGAGACGGCCCATCTGGTACATGACGGGGTTGGTCTCGACGTAGTACCAGATGGCACCGAGAGCCTGTTGGAAGCTCCATGCCTTGCTGCGCTCCCACTCCAGCTCGTCGCAACCCAGCTTGTCACGGAACACCGCTCGGGACGCATCGTCGAAGAAGTACCAGCCACACATGGCATCAAGGGCGGGATCGGCCGGCGCGAAGTCGCCGGTGTCGAGCACACCCACCAGCCGGCCGTCGGCCACCAGGACGTTCAGCGGCTGCAGGTCGCCATGGGACATGACGTCGGCCGACGTGCGCGGCAGTTCCCGGAAGTGACTCCACAGACGCCGAAGCGTCGGGACGTCGAGCAGGCCCTCGCTCTTTCCGAAACATTCCTCGACCCACTCGTCGTGGTCGGGTAGGTCGCCACCACGGTTGTCGCCCTGAAAGCGGCGGCCCTGGGTGTCGGTGGCCCGAAGCGCGCTGATCAGGTACGCCAGGTCACGGGCGAGTTCCACGGACCCGTCGATGTCGACGGGGGCGATGCTTCCCGGTACCCACGACTGCACCGACCACGGCAGGGGGTAGTCCTTCCCGGGGTTGCCGATCGCGATGGGCCGGGGAGCCGGGAATGGGCTGTGTTCGGCGAAGCGTCGGGAGGCTTCGGCCTCCCTCTGGAGGAGCTCGGCGGCCACGGCGACATCGCGTGGCCGCAGCAGGAACCGGGCCGCCGCGTCGTCGCCGATGCGGAAGATGGCGTTCACGGTGCCGTTCGACGCGACGCGCCGGACCGGTGCCGTCTCCCACCGAGGGAACTGATCCGATATCAGCTCGCGGACGACGTCATCGGTGAGGGCTAGCTCATCGTCGTGCATGGCCATGCGGAAGATCTCCGGTTCTGGTCGGCGGGACGGCACACATCGCACAGTTGGTCAGCCCGGATGTCGAGGACGCTGAAGTGGCTCCGTCTCAGGGAGGATGCGGCAACGGTGACCGCACCAGACCAGGGAGATCCAGCATGGCGATCCAGCGGATGGACAACGTCCTCATCGTTGTCGAGGACCTTGACGCCGTCATCGGGTTTTTCGTCGAGCTCGGCATGGAGATGGAGGGTCGGGGGCCGGTCGAGGGGCGCTGGGTGGAGCGTGTGATCGGGATCGACGACGTCCGGCAGGAGGTGGCGATGCTGCGGACCCCGGACGGCCACGGCAAGGTCGAGCTGGCGATGTTCCACCGACCGGCGGCGATCAGGGCGGAACCGAAGAACACGCCGGCGAACACGCTCGGCATTCGACGCATCATGTTCGCCGTCGACGACATCGACGACGTGATCACCCGGCTGCGGGGCCACGGCGCGGAACTCGTCGGGGAGGTCGAGCGGTACGAGGACATCTTCCGGCTCTGCTACGTCCGGGGCCCCGAAGGCATCATCGTCGGCCTGGCCGAACAACTCCGCTGACGGGTGCGGCCGGCTCAGGAGACCAGGGTGCCGCCGTCCACGGTCACCACCGTGCCGGTGGCGTAGGTCGCCCGCAGGAGGTAGACGAACGCCTCGGCGACCTCCTCGGGCTCGCCCACCCGGCCGAGCGGAAGCGACTCGCTGAGCTGCGCGTACATCTGCTCCCGGGTTTCGGTGGGCAAGGAGTCCCAGAGCGGTGAGCGGATCACCCCGGCGGAGACGGCGTTGACCCGGATCGGGGCGAGTTCGACGGCGAGCGCGCGGACCAACGCGTCGATCGCCCCGGTGATGCTGGCCGCGACGGACCAGCCGGCACTGGGTCGGTGGTTGGCGGTGCCGGTGGTGAGGGTGATCGACCCGCCGGGGCGCAGGTACGGCAGTGCCGCGTTGACTGCCGACAGGGAGCCGAAGTAGCGCAGGTCGAAGGCGGCCCGGGCGGCGGTGAGGTCGAGGGCGTCGACGGACATCAGCGCGAGGGGTTCGCCGGCGGTGTAGACGAGGTGGTCGAACGAGCCGAGACCGTGGAACAGCCGGGACACGGCGTCCGGGTCGGTGAGGTTGGCGACGTACCCCTGGGTGGTGGTCGGCAGGGTTGTCAGGGCGCGGTCCACGCTGCGCTGGTTGCTGGAGGCGACCACGACCTGGGCGCCCTCGCGGGCGGCACGGGCGGCGGTGGCGAGGCCGATCCCCGAGGTTCCGCCAAGTACGACGACGCGCTGGTCGATGAGGGTCATGATCGTGTCCTTCCGGATCGTGTGGTGGAGACGGTTACCACCGTGCGCCGCCGGGCACGCTCGCGTCCAAGACCTCTTTCACCTCTTGTAATGCCCGTTGGGTATCACTCCATTCATACCCGGCGGGTATCATGGAACCGCCCGGAGCGGCAACCGGACGGGGGCAGGGTGGACGTCGATCTGCGCAAGCTCCGCTACTTCGTGGCGGTCGCTGAGGAGCTGCACTTCGGTCGGGCCGCCGCCCGGCTGCACATCGCTCAGCCGGTCCTGTCGCGTCAGATCCGGGCCTTCGAGCACGAACTGCGCGCCACGCTCTTCGTTCGGGACCGCCGCTCCACGGTGCTGACCGAGGCCGGACGTCAATTGCTGACCGACGCCCGTCCGCTGCTCGCCTCGGCCGACGCCCTGCGGCGGCGGGTGCAGCGGGCCGCGCACGGCCGGCCGACGTTCACCATCGCGTTCATGCCCGGCCTTCTCGTCACCGCCGAGGCCCGCGCCATCGGCCAGCGGCACCCCGACCTGGCCGTCAACGTCGTCCGTACGTCCTGGGACGACCAGGCCGACATCGTCCGCGAGGGCCGCGCGGACGTCAGTTACGTTCGGCTTCCGGTCGACCAGAGCGGGCTGTGCCTGCGGCCACTGTTCACCGAACCCCGGGTCGTCGTCCTACCCACCGATCACCGGCTGGCCGGCAAGGAGTCGGTCGACCTCGCCGAGCTGATCGAGGAACGGCTCTTGCAGGACCCGGACGCGGTGCCGGAGTGGCGGGACCTGCCGAACCGTCCCACCGACCCCGATCCCCGACCTCGGCCCGAGCTGAACTCCGTCGAGGAGAAGCTGGAACATGTCGCCGCGTACGCCGGGATGGTGATCCTGCCGCTGTCGACGGCGACTTTCTACACGAGACCGGACGTCGGCCACGTGCCCGTCGCCGACCTCGGCCCCAACCACGTGTGTCTGGCGTGGGCCGAGGACAACCGGTCTCCGCTGGTGCAGGAGTTCGTCGAGATTGCGGCCCAGCAGGCCGGTCACTGTCGACCCCGCGAGGGGTCAGGTGGCGCGGATCGGGAAGGTCTCACGTAGGGCCGGGTCCAGCGACCGGCCGGTGGTCGGTTCGATGAACAGGTCGGCGAGCAGCAGGTCGGGGAGGTGGCTGGGGTTGATGCCCGACTCCTTGCGGCCGAGGGCCTGCGCCGCGCCGCCGAGTCGCAGCGCGGCCCGCGCCGCGCCGGCCGGCAGGCGACCGACCCGGCGGGGCCGGCCCACCGCCGCGGCGATGCGGGCGATCATGTCGTGCCAGGTGAGGTTCTCGTCGGCGACCGGGAGGTCCGCGCCGCTGGCCTGCTCCAGGGCGTCGACCGCGACGTCGGCCACGCTGCGCGCGGAGGCCGCGGCGCTGCCGCCGGTCGGGGCGACCAACGGGGTACGCGAGCGGGCCCACCGGTCCAGCGGACCGGCCCAGTTGGGCAGCCGGTCGCCGGCCCTACCGAAGACGAAGGGCAGTTCCAGTACGGCGACAGGCAGGCCCTCGCCGGCCGCCGTCCGCCCCTCCCGGGCCTGTTCCAGGCGGCAGCGGATGTACGTGTGCCGTTCGGCGAGGCGCCACTGGGGGTGCAGCCGGTCGAAGTAGGTGTAGTAGGAGCCCATCACGACGCCCCGGGTGAGACCTTCGAGGCGGGCGGCGGTGAACAGGCGTACCACCGGGTCGACGTTGTCTCGGCGGAACTCGGGATAGATCGGCTTGGGTAGCGGCCGTTGCTCGTCGGTGCGGGTGGCGTAGACGACGCCGTCGTGACCGGCGAGCAGCGCCCGCAGTTCGTCGATCGGGGCGGACCCGACGTCGAGTAGGTGGTCAATGCCCGGCTGGGCGGTACGCGCCACTGTGGTAGCGGCGTGACCACGCTCCCGCAGGACGTCCACGACATGGGCACCGATCAGGCCACTGCCACCCACCACAAGAATTCGCACGCTGAATCGTCCATGGTGGAGACCACCGATTGTCAAGGGGGGATCGACGCCCGTCGGAATCAGGCCGAGCCCGGAGACCTGGTCGGGGTGTCCTGGATCTGGGCGGGAGCGGCAGTGGATGCGCCGGTCGTTGGGGCGTACCGCTGCTGTGCCGCCCAGAGCGCGAGCAGGCGCAGGTTGTCGTGTGAGCTGCTGCCGGGATCCGTGGTGTAGATGAAGAGCGTCTGGTCGTCGTCGCCGGGTAGTGCCAGCGCCTCGTATCGGATGGTCATCGGACCCACCGCGGGGTGGACCATGTGCTTGGTGCCGTGGGTCCGCTCGTGCACCCGGTGGTTGTGCCACCACGTACGGAACTGCGGGCTCTTGATGGTCAGCTCGCCGACGAGTTCATTGAGCTGCGGGTCGTCGGGGTTCCGGCCGGCGTAGAGGCGCAGCGTGCCCACGACGTCAGCCGCCACGGTGGCCCATTCGGGGTAGACCTCGCGGGCGCCGGGGTCGAGGAGGACCCAGCGCGTGTAGTTGCGCTGGCGGGGTGGCAGTTGGGTCCAGTCGGTGAGGAGGGCGCGGGCCAGCAGGTTCGACGCGAGGATGTCGGTGCGGCGCCCGACGATGAAAGCCGGGTGGTCGACCATCGAGGCGATCAACTGGTGCATCGCCGGCCGGACCCGCTGGGCCGGCACCTGCCCGGTGCGGTGCCGGGCCGGCCGGGCCAGGTCGACAAGGTGAGCCCGGGCGGCCGCGTCGAGGTGGAAGACACGGCCCAACGCGTCGATGACCGCCTCCGACGGACTGCTGTGCCGGCCCTGTTCGAGACGGGTGTAGTAGTCGACGCTCACCCCGGCGAGCTGAGCTACCTCCTCCCGGCGCAGGCCGCGGACGCGTCGCCCCGACAGCGGGAGGATTCCCGCCGCCTCCGGCGTCGTGTCAGCCCGACATTTCCGCAGGAAGTCGGCCAGTTCTGTGCGTCGCACCATGTCGCCAATGATGGCGCGCGCGGCGGCCCGCGCCCAGAGGGCTGGGTGGGCATGGCGTTCCCAGGTACGGCCGGGCCTGGCCAGACGTGTTCGGCCCGCCCGCCCGACAGCAGCATGGAATGCGTTCCCGGCAGGGCACAGCGCTGCCACTCCAGTCACAAGGAGAACACTGATGTCGTACCCCACCACCCGACCCGCCACCTGGTTCGTCACGGGGACCTCCAGGGGCCTCGGCCTGGAGTTGGTCAAGCAGATCCTCGAGCGCGGTGACAACGTCGCGGCGACGACCAGGTCGGCTGAGCGTCTCGACGCGGCGCTGGGATCCGTGGACCGGGCCCGGCTGCTGCCACTCGAGCTGAACCTCGCGGACGAGCCGGCGGTCGCGGCGGCGATCCGTTCCACCACCGACCGTTTCGGCGCGATCGACGTGGTCGTGAACAACGCCGGCTACGGCTTCCTCGCCGCCGTCGAGGAGGTCACCGACGCCGACGTCCGGCTGATGTTCGACGTGCAGATCTTTGGACTCTGGAACGTTCTTCGTGCGGTGCTGCCGTCCCTGCGCGCCCAGCGCAGTGGTCACATCATCAACATCTCCTCAATCCTCGGTCTGACCTCCTTCCCGGGCTGGGGTCTCTACTGCGCCGGAAAGTACGCCCTGGAAGGGCTGACCGAGTCACTGGCTGCGGAAGTCGGTGATTTCGGCGTGCAGGTCAACCTCGTGGAGCCCGGCTACATGCGGACCGATTTTCTGCGTACGCACTCCCTTGGCCTGCCGCCGACCACCGTGTCCGGCTACGAGTCGATCCGGGAGATGACCGAGGCGCACCTGGCCATGCCGGGCACCCAGCTCGGTGACCCGGCCCGTGCCGCGACCGCCATCATCGAGGTGGCCGTCTCGGGTGAGGCCCCTCTGCACCAGCTACTCGGCTCGGACTCCTACTCCCTGGCCAAGGCCCGGATCGATGCGCTGACCTCCGACGTGGAGGCGGGCCGCGAGCTGGCGTACACGACGGACATCCCGCAGCACAGCTGAGGACCTCGGTTGCCATCTGGTGTTGCCCGGCCTGGTCTCACCATCCAGGCCGGGCCCGGCGCCGTTCAGCCGGTGACGAGCCTGACGTTGATGGTCGGAGCCGATGCGCTTCGACGCCCTCCCGCAGACGTTAGGCTCGGGCGGAGGGTCTACAGTGGGCGTGTCGTGCACGGTCAGTGACGGTTGCCTGACTGCGGGATGCGCCACCGTGTGTCCGAGAACTTCTCACAAACGGGGGTTGAGGATGCCGGATCCGCGCGCCTTCTGGCTGGACGAGCAGTTCGACCGCGAGCACGGCACCGACGGGCGTGGCCGGTACGAGGCCGAGGTGTTTCGCCGGATCGACGAGTTCGCCGACACCTGGGGTGACTTCGCGCCCGTGGCGTTCGCGGTGACCGCCTGGCGGCTGGCCACCGAGCTGTCGCCGGGTTTCGTGCGCTGGCACCGCCGGATCATCTCGGCGACCTGCGCGCGTAGCCCGTGGGACGGCAGCCTGGTCTGCGCGGTGACAGTGGCCTCCCGCTGGCCGGCCGAGCTGACCTGGACCAAGCAGTGGCAGCGCGACCGTGGTTGGCAGGACTGGCCCCGGCTGTTCGGCCAGTTCACCACACCCACCGAGCAGGACCAGACGCGCCGCCCGCATCTGCGCGCGCTGCTCCAGGTGGAGGCGCCGGTCCCGCTCGACGACCTGCCGCCGACGCCCGACGGCCCGGACGACGAGGTTGCCGCGGCGGCGCGCCGGGCCGTGGCGGTGCTGGCCCGGGAACTCAACGACCTCCTCGCACCGATGATCGGGCAGCTCGACGCCGGAGTTCCGGCGGACTCCTGAAACGCTCGCCCGCCGGTAGGGTCGTCGGCGTGAATTCCGACGACATCGCCGGCCGGCTCGGAGTGCCCGTCGAGGACGTCGACCGCGTGCACCGGCTCGCCGGTGACGGGCCGTCAGCTCCGTTGCCGGCCAAGGCCGACGCACCCGCGATCCTCGACCGGCTCACCGTGCCGCCGGACGACGCCGCCGAGATCCTGGCGGGCTGGCCCGACCCCGGCTCCGCCCTGTGGACTCCGGAGCTGCGCTGGCTGCTCGACCGCTCGATCGCCCTGGTCCGCGCCGACCTCGCGGGCTACGACTGGCTCCCGCCCGGTCCGGAGCTGCCCCGGGAGCGCGGGCCTGCCTGGCGGCACCTCTACGTGTACGCGTACCTGGCCCTTGTCGACGTGGTGCGCGGGTACCACAGCGACCACGGCATCCCCGACGCCGTGACCTGGGTGACCCTGGCTGACCTGGGTCGCAACCTCGCCATCGACCGACGGATGCGCGGCGAGGGCTGGCCGATCATGCAGAGTTGGCTGACGCTGCACTCGCGCGGCAGCGTGTATGAGCTGGGCCGGCTGCAGCACCAGCGCGGTGACGGCGCGATCGGGCTGCACGTCCCCGATTCGGGGCCGTTGACTCCGGAGGCGGTGGCGTCGTCCCTCGACGAGGCCCGCGCGTTCTTTCCCCGGCACTTCCCCGACGAGCGCTACACCGCCTTCTCCTGCGCGTCGTGGCTGCTCGACCCACAGCTGCGGGAGTACCTCCCCGCGGACTCCAACATCGTGCGGTTCCAGCGCCGGTTCGAGTTGGAGCCCTACGACGAGTCCGCGGGGCCGGACGCCGACATCGAGGTCCTGCGGTTCGGGTTCCGGACCCTGACCACGCCGCTCGACGAGCTGCCGCGCCGCACTGTGCTCCAGCGCGCGATCATCGACCACCTGCGGGCCGGCGGCCACTGGCACTGGCGCCACGGCCGCTTTCCGATCTAGGCATCCGCGTCCCACCACGCGTCGTTGGCGGCGGCCTGGGCCGCCGGTTCGATGACTTCCCACACCTGCGCGATCAATCCGTCGGCGATCCGCAGGACGTCGACCACCACGATCTCCGGCCCTCCGTCGGGGAGTCGGCGTCGCGAGTGCACCACGACGTGGTCACCGTCGGCCAGCAGGTGCAGGATGTCGACCCGCATGCCGGTGGTCGGGCCGAGCGCGGCGCTGACCGCGGCGAGCCACTGCGCCCTGGTCGAGGTCGTCGAATCCGAGCGGTGATGGGTGAAGTCCTCGCTCAGGTACGAGGCGAGCGTGTCGACGTCGCCGGTGTCGACAAGCCCCGCCAACGCACGTCCGACGATGCTCTTGTTCTCGGTGGTCATGGGCGCAAGTGTTTCCCCGGCCCGGATGGTTGTCGATGACATCGCACTTCATGGCGTCCCGAGCGAGGATGAGTAGGGTCATGATCGTGTATGCGGTCGGGGAACTCCTGCGGCAGTGGCGCAAGCGCCGAGGGCTCAGCCAACTCGACCTGGCGATCGCCGCCGACGTCTCGGCTCGGCACGTCAGCCTGGTCGAGACCGGCAAGTCCACGCCGAGCCCCGACATGATCCTCCGGCTGGCCGAGCAGCTCCACGTGCCGCTACGTGACCGCAACCACCTGTTGCTCGCCGCCGGCTTCGCGCCCCGGTACGCGCAGCGCCCGCTCGACGACGCTGCCCTGTCGGGTGCCCTCGGCGCGGTCCGCAGGGTGCTCCGGGCGCACGAACCGTATCCGGCGATCGTCTTCGACCGTCGGTGGAACATCCTGCTGACCAACCGCGCGGTCGACCCGTTCTTCGCGTACGTGGCCCCCGACCTGTTGCGGCCACCGGTGAACCTGGTCCGGCTCGGCCTGGACCCGCGCGGGCTCGCCTCGCTGGTCGTCAACCTGGCGGACGTGCGGGCGGTGTTCCGCAGCCGGATCTCACGCCAGCTCGCCGCAGCTCCGGACGCGGCGCTCGCCGCGCTCTACGAGGAACTGCTCAGCCCGCAGCCCGAGGAGCCGACGAGCGACCGCCTCGACGCCGACGTGGTGCTCCCGATGATCCTCCGGGTCGGTGACCGAGAGCTGCGGCTCTTCTCGACCATCACCACGTTCGGCACCCCGACGGACATCACGATCGAGGAGATCGCCGTCGAGTCCTACTACCCCGCGGACGCGGAGAGCGCCGCCTACTTCACACGGTAGGGCCCGGCCTGGTCGGTTACCAGGCCGGGCCCCGTGCACATTCCCGGTCAGCCGGTGGTCAGGATGAACCTCTCCCAGGCCCCGACCGACGTGCGGTTGGCGATCAGGGATCCGGCCCCGGCGTTCTCGGCGCACACGATCTGGTTGTTGACCGTGGCGCGCAGGCTCACCGTCCCATCCGAGTTGCTGATGAGCTGGAACGTCTCCCACGATCCGATCGATGTGGCGTTGGCGACCAACGCTGCGGCGCCCGCGTTCGCGGCCGAGACGTAGAGCCCGTTGGCGCGCGACCGCAGGGCGATGGCACCGTTGCCGGCGTCCACCCGGTCGAACTGTTCGGTCGTCCCACCGACGCTGGCCTTGTTGGCGATCAACGCGGTGGTGCCGACCGCCGACACGTACTGGTTGTTGACCTGCGCCCGCAGCGTGCTCACCGGCGTGGTGCTACCGGTGCCGGTCGCGAAGGTGAACGCGTCGACATCGAACAGGTAGCCGGACCCACCCTTGAACACCAGGTACAGCGTCGTCGACGCGGTGGGCGGGTTGCTGATCGTGGCGGACGCATCGACGAACGTCTCCCAGTTGCCGGTCACCGGCACCGTGACGGTGCCCAGCAGGGAGCCGGTGGCCGACCCGGCTCGGACCTCGATGGTGCCGCCCGCGCCGGCCGACGACGCCCGCACGGTGATGCGGTTGGCGTTGGCCAGGTTGTACGGCTGGTACGAGATCCAGTCGTTGTTCTCGATGAATCCGGCGGTGCGGCCACCCTCGGCGTTGGTGTGGTCGGTGGCCTGGACGCCGGACTGAGCGCCGAAGTGCTCACCCTGGCGGTGCTTGGGTTGCAGCGTCTTGATGCTGTGCGTGGTCAGCCCGCCGTTGTCGGTGTAGGCGGCGTCGAAGACCCCGTAGATGTTCGCCGCCGAGTCGTGCTCGCCGTCGGTCGGCACGGTGATCGACCCACTGCACCCGTTCTTCGAGGTGATCTGGTGGGCGTGGCTGTCGTGGCCCAGCGCGTACGTCAGGCTCACCTTGGAACAGTCGATCGTGCCGTCCTGCGGGTCGCTCACCGAGATCTGGTACGACACGGTGTCACCGAAGTTGAACAGCTGCCCGTCGGCGGGCGAGGTGAGCGTCACCGTCGGGGCCGTGTTGCCCACGGTGATGACCAAGCTCGCCGTGCCGGTCAAGCCATTCGGGTCGGTGACCCTCAACGTGGGGGAGTACGTGCCGTTCGTGGTGTACGTCTTGGTCGGGTTCGCCGCCGTCGACGTGGTGCCGTCACCGAACGTCCACAGGTAGCTCAGCGCCCCACCCTCGGGGTCCGAGCTGCCGGCCGACGAGAAGTTGACCGTCAACGGGTTGGCCCCGGACGTCGGGTTCGCCGAGGCGACCGCGATCGGATTGCGGTTGCCGCCGCCGATGTACTCGATCCGGAACAGCGCCTGGTTGTTCGACCCGGTGCCGTAGTCCAGCACGTACAACGCGCCGTCCGGACCGAAGGCCATGTCCATGACCTGCGTGCCGGACCACGGGAAGTTGGAGATCTCCCCGCGGGAGCCGTCGGAGTTGACAGCGATGGCCTTGATCCAACGGCGACCGTACTCGCCGGCGAAGAACTGACCGTTGAGCGACTGCGGGAACTTGATGCTGGAGTTCAGCGACGCGTCGTACCGGTAGACCGGCCCGCCCATCGGCGACTCCGAGCCGCTGCCGAACTCCGACGGTGAACCGGAGTCGCCGGCGTACTTGATCCAGGCCTGCCTCGCCGCCGGCAGCGTGCCGAGCCCGGTGTTGCGGAACGAGTTGTTGGTCGGCCCGCCCGTGCAGTTGTACTTGGACTGCGACGGCCCGGACGGGAAGGTGTATTCGTTGTATGTTTCGGTGCTCGTGTTGCTGCCGGTGCAGTACGGCCAACCGTAGTTGCCGGCCGACGCGATGCGGTTGAACTCGACCTGACCGGAAGGGCCACGGCTGGAGTTCGTGGAACCGGCGTCGGGGCCGTAGTCACCGAGGTAGACGACGCCGGTGGCTTTGTCGACGCTCATCCGGAACGGGTTGCGCAGACCCATCGCGTAGATCTCCGGCCGGGTGTTGGCCGTGCCGGGGGCGAACAGGTTGCCCGACGGAATGGTGTACGTGCCGTCGGACTGCGGCTTGATCCGCAGCAGCTTGCCCCGCAGGTCGTTGGTGTTGCCCGCCGTACGCTGGGCGTCGAACTGCGGGTTGCGGTTGGTTCGCTCGTCAAGCGGTGCGTAGCCGGACGACTCGAACGGGTTGGTGTCGTCGCCGGTGGTCAGGTACAGGTTGCCGGCGGCGTCGAAGTCCAGGTCGCCGCCGACGTGGCAGCACTGCCCACGGTCGTTGGCGACCTGGAGCACGATCTTCTCGCTGCCCAGGTTGAGCGTGTCGTCGCTGTTGAGGGTGAACCGCGACAGCCGCAGGTGCCCCTTCCACCGGTCCCAGTCCGACTGGGAGCCGGTGGTCGGCGCGTCCCCGGACGGGGTGCTCAACGTGGGCGAGTAGTACAGGTAGATCCACCGGTTGGTGGCGAAGCCGGGGTCGACGGCGACGCCCTGCAAGCCCTCCTCGTCGTGGGTGTAGACCGACAGGGTGCCGGAGGTCTTGGTGTTGCCGGCCACGTCGGTCACCCGCAGCACACCGTTGCGGGCGGTGTGCAGCACCGAGCGGTTGGGCAGGACGGCCAGGGACATGGCCTCACCCAGCTCGGCCGAGCCGGTGGCGAGCTTGACCTGCTGATAGTCGGAGGCGGGGATCACCGCGGCCTGCGCGGTGGACGGTGCAGCCACAGCGAGGGCCGCGCTTGCGACAGCGAGAACCGCCGCGAAGAGCGCCCGGGGCCAGCGCCGGGGATACGAGAGCATGATCGTCCTTTCTCGACGACCGGGGGTGCGGGCGCGCGGGGGCGCACCACGACCAGGTGGGGGTGGTGAAGAACGGGCGGGGAGGCAGGTCAGCTGGTGGTGACCAGGTCGAACTTCTCCCACTGGCCGATGGCGGTCCGGTTGGCGATCAACGGGGAGGAGCCGCCGTTGTCGGCGGAGACGTACCGGCTGTTCACAGTGGCCCGCAGGCTCACCGTGCCGTCGGAGTTGCGGACCAGCTGGAACGTCTCCCAGGCGCCGGCGCTGCCCCGGTTGGCGATCAGCGCGGCGGCCCCGGCGTTCTCGGCCGCGACGTACTGCCCGTTGCTCTTCGCCCGCAGCGCCACGTTGCCGTTGGCGAGGTTGACCAGGTCGAATCGCTCGCTCGTGTTCACCGAGGTCTTGTTGGCGATCAGAGCGGTGGTCGAGTTGGGCGCGCTGACGTACTGGTTGTTGGCGCGGGCCCGCAGGGTGGAACCGCTGACGGTGGGCGGCGGGGTGGTCGTGCGCGGCGAGCAGTCGGCGGTCACGGAGCCCGCGGCGACCTGGAGGCCACCGAGAAGCATCCGGGTGAAGTTCGGGTCGGTGTACGACGCCTCGGTGTGCCCGAGGCCGGTGTACCAGGCCCGTCCGCCGCCGTACGCCTTGCACCAGGTGATCGGGTGGTCGCCGCTCATGTTGCCGCCGCTGTAGGACGACTCGTCGAGGTTGGCGAGGACCCGAGCGGTGGACCGGGGGTTGGTGCGGTAGTTGTACCACTCGTCGGAGCGGACCCAGGTGGCCCCGAGGTGCGCCGTCGACGGGTTGGTGTTGTCCTCGATCCGCACTGTGGCGTTCTGGATCGCCGGGTGCGAGTCGAAGTACGCGCCGACCAGTTGGCCGTACCACGGCCAGCTGTACTCGGTGTCGGCCGCGGCGTGCACGCCGACGTAGCCGCCACCAGCGGCGATGTACGACTCGAAGGCCGTCTGCTGGCTGGCGTTGAGGACGTCGCCGGTCGTCGACATGAACACCACCGCCTGGTACTGGGCCAGGTTGGAGGTGGTGAACTGGGCAGCGTCCTCGGTCGACGTCACGGTGAAGCCGTTGGCCGAGCCGAGCTGCTGGATCGCGGCGATGCCGTTGGGGATCGACGAGTGCCGGAAGCCGGCGGTCTTGCTGAACACCAGGACCTTGGTCAGTGGCGCCGCCGAGGCGGGTGTCGGCAGGGCGACCAGACTGGCCAGCATGACTGCCAGGCCGGTGACGAGTGCCAACAGGCGGGGACGGGAACGCATGGTGTTGCTCCTCTGCTGAGCGTCGACCTCAGGCCGGTGCGCATGGGCAGGCCGGGGGCCATGGTGGCGGTGGTGCGGAAGCCGGGCCGCCGATGCTCGGCTGAGGTGCTGCGGGGTGGTGGGGTGATGGAGGAGTGGTGGGGTGGAAACAGTCGATGACCTCGCCGAAACACTGTGGACGGTCAGAATTCATCGATTGGTATCGCTGACGCAGTAAACCTCCGATGTATGCGCCCCGTCAACCCCACCGTTTGCGGCCCGGGTGCGCCCGCGCACGGCCCGCGTCACGGTGGTGGTGGGACGTATGGTCGGTGGCATGAGCACCGACGAAGATCGAGAACGCCTCGCAGGGCAACTCATGGCGCTGCCGGTCCGCGAGCTCGTCGACGTCCTCCGCCGTGCCCTACCGCACTTCACCGAGGGATCCGCGTGCGCCCTGACCTGACCTGCCCAGACGACCGGGCGTGGCACGGTTGGCCCAGGTCACCTATACGGGCCCGCGGGTGCCAGTGGTCGCCATGAGGATGAGGTCGGCGATCGTCTCCGGGTGGGTGACCATGGCGAGATGCGACGACTCGACCTCGATGGTAGTGGCGTTCATCCGGTCGGCCAGAAACCTCTCCAGCTCCGGCGCGGTCGTGCGGTCCTGCGTGGAGATCGAGTAGTAGCAGGGCCTGTCCCGCCAGGCGGCCGTCGTCGTGCGGCCCGTGAAGAGGTCGTCGGCGATCGGCCCCTGCACCGCGTACAGAGCGCGGGCGCGGGCCTCGTCGACACCACCGGCGAAGTCGCTCAGGAAGGCGTTCTCGCTCAACTGTGCGTACCCGTCGTGGTGCACGAGGCCGGCGTTCGCCGGCGGCGTGGGGAACTTCGCGGCGAGCGCGGCGTAGTCCTCCCCGGCGTCCGGCGCGCGGGCCGCGACGTACACCAGGGCGGTAACCGTCGGATGATTGCCGGCCTCGCTGATGATCGTGCCGGCCCAGGAATGGCCCGCCAGCACCGTTGGCCCGTCCTGCCGGTCGAGGGCGCGGTTGGTGGCCGCGACGTCGTCGGCCAGCGAGGTCAGCGGGTTCTGCACAGCGGTGACCGTGAGCCCGGCCCGCTGAAGGATCGGGATGACGTCGGACCAGGAGGAGCCGTCGGCGTACGCGCCGTGGACCAGGACGACGTTGCGGGCCCTCTTGACCGAAGACGTGTCGCTCATCCGAAAACCTCCGCACGACGCCGTGCCGTCGCTCGCTCGTCGACAGCTCTCGTCCGCCACTCTTCCGCACGCCGGTCGGACCGGTGGGCCGAATGCCCAGGCTTCAGCCGCTCTGGCGCGCCGGCTCCGGTGCGAGGGCGTTCCAGTTCAGGTGGTCGCGGTAGCGGTGTCGCAGGACTATCCAGCTGACCGAGAACGGCACGACCCCCATGGCCACCACGCCCAGGACGTTCGCGCCGACCACGTCGAAGACCGCCCCGACGTCGCCGAACAGCTGAGCGACCGTCTGGAACGCGACGTGCAGGCCGATGCCGGCCCAGATGTCGCCGGTGGCGGCACGGAAGGCGCCCAACAGCAACGCGAAGACGAAGAACAGCGCCAGCCGGTCGACGGATCTGGCCGCCCCGATGAGGAACCCGAAGACTGTGAACAGCACCGCCTGCCCGATGACCGCCTGCCAGGCGGGCAGCCGGGTGGCGAGGTGGTGTTGCAGGTACCCACGGAAGACCAGCTCCTCCGGCAGCGCCTCCTTGAGGAAAACCAGCACGACCAGCAGCGCCGCCACCCGCAGCACATCCCCGACGGACGTCCGGACACCGATCTCCACCCAGCCGAGACCGAGGCAGAGCGCGAACCCCGCCGCGGCGGGGACGAGCCAGCAGGCCATCCCGAACAGCAGACGCCGCCAGCCGGCGCGCAGCGACGGCAACCCGAGGCCGGCCCAGGGCCGACGGTCCAGGACACGACGGGCGACGACCACCAGGGGTACGACGACAGCGGTGGTGAGGACCGCCGCGATCGCATGGGTCAGTCGGTCGTAGTCCCGGCCGAGCAGAGCGCCCAGGACCAGCCACACCAGGACGGCGGCGCCGGCCACGACGAGGATCCGCCACTGCAGGGCGGGGCGAGATCCGGCGCTCACCACGCGCAGCGTAGCCAGCGGCGTCAACTGTTGACGGTCAGCGGCCGAGGACGAGGTAGCCGAGGCCGAGGACACCCCGGTAACCGCCGACGTACTCGCGCAACCGGTCGTCGAGCTCCGCGCGGACCTCGGCCGCACGGGGATCCTCCGGGTACGCCAGCAGCCACTCCTGCCGCCCGGCGAGCCAGGTGGACTCGAAGTCGTCCCACTCCCGCTGATCGGCGGTGCTCAGGTGCAGCAACCGCCAGCCCCGCTGGTGGGCGGCCTCGACCAGCCCGGGCAGGGTCGGAACCTCCGGGCCGAAGACCTCGGCGATCTCCGCCGTGGGGGACCGCTCCCAGTACGCGTCGCCGAACAGCAGCCGCCCACCGGGTCGGACCACGGCGGCGAGGGCGTCGAGGGCGGCCTCGGTGCCGCCGAAGGCGTGTGCAGAGCCGATGCAGAGGACCCGGTCGGCCGGCTCCTGCCAGGTCGCAGCTTCCCCCCTCACGAAGGCGACGTGCCGGTTCAGCGACCGCCCCGCGGCCAGCCGCCGCCCTCGGTCGAGCGCGGCCTCATCGGTGTCGACGCCGACGCCGCGGGTCGGAACCGGGCCGGAGACACCACCGGCGGCGACCGCCCGCAGCAGCAGCTCACCCCAGCCGCAGCCGAGGTCGAGCACACGCGCGCCGGGCCGGACGTCGAGCCGTTCCAGCAGCAACGCGGCGTGCTCCGGCGAGAGTGGAGTGTTCCAGCGCATTCGCGCGTAGCGGCTGGCGGCGAGGTGGTCGGTTGACTGCATCCGTTGAGGGTGTCAAAGCGTGCGCCGGGTCGGGCACCGGGGCGTACGGCAGGATCGGTGGGGTGGACGCGCAGAGACCGGGGCCGGCGCGGCGGCCGACCCCGCAGGAGGTGGCTGCGGCGGCCGGCCGGGGTCTGCCGGACATCATCGGTCCCGGGCTGCGCGTGCTGTTCTGCGGCTTCAACCCGGGCCTCTACTCGGCCGCCGTGGGGGAGCCGTTCGCCCGCCGGGGCAGCCGATTCTGGC
Source organism: Micromonospora sp. NPDC049089 (assembly GCF_040648775.1). NCBI lineage: Bacteria > Bacillati > Actinomycetota > Actinomycetes > Micromonosporales > Micromonosporaceae > Micromonospora > Micromonospora sp. NPDC049089. Next base: position 2,737 of record NZ_JBEZEH010000064.1, on the reverse strand, counting down.
CGGCCCTGCACGGGGCGGGCTTCACCGACCGCCAGCTGCACTCATGGGAACGCGACGAGCTGCTGCGGCAGGGCCTGGGCATCACCAGCCTGAGCAACCGGGCCACCGCCCGCGCCGGCGAGCTGACCTCGGAGGAACTGGTGGCCGGGGTGATTGGGCTGGCGGTGAAGGCCGAGCGCTACCGGCCGCGCTGGGTGGCGATTCTCGGGGTGAGCGCGTACCGCATCGCCTTCGCCCGACCGAAGGCCGGGCTGGGCCCGCGACCGGAGCGGCTGGGGCCGGCCCAGGTCTGGGTGCTGCCGAACCCCAGCGGCCTGAACGCGCACTTTCCGCTGCCGGCGTTGACCGCCGAGTTCGCCAGGCTGCGGCGGGCCCTCGACCCCTAGCCGGCCGCGGCGACCAGCCCCTGGTAGTACTGCTGCATCGCCGGGTGGTAGTCGTCGAACTCGGGGCGGGGCGAACCGTCCCGGGAGGCGACCAGCATGTCGAGGTAGTACTCCCAACCGGCGCCCACCTCGGCGATGCCCTCCACGCTGCTCAGGTGCTGCACGAACCGCAGCTCGGTGGTGCCGTCGGTCTCGGTCAGTGTCAGCTCCAGCAGCCAGCTGCCGTAGTCGTCGACCATCGACACGGCGAGGCGCTGCCGCGGTTCGCACGCGTCGATGCGCATCTCGCACCAGGGCTGCTGTTCCTCGTACGCCATCTGGACCCGGATGGTCCGGCCGGGGCCGGCGTCGCCCTCCCACGGGCCGAACCAGCGGGCCGTACGCTCGGGCTCGGTCAGGCTGGCCCAGACGTCCGCTGCCGGAGCGCGGAAGGTTCGGGTGAGGACGAGATCGTGGCCGGTGTCGGTGTCAAACAGGCGTCCGGCGGGTGTGCGGGTCATGCCGTGTGCTCCCTTCGGTGCTCCGCCGGGCCGCGGCCGCGGCGCTCTCGGCGGGTGCGATAGACCTCGGTCTCCAACGCGTCGAGGTGCCGCTCCCACCGGTCGGTGGCGGCGAGCGCGGCGAGCCAGTCGACCAGCGGGGCGAGCGGGCGCGGATCGAGTCGGTAGATCCTCTGTCGGCCGACCATCTCGTCGTGCACCAGACCGCTCTCGCGCAGTAGCCGCAGGTGGCGGCTGATCGCGGGTCGGCTGATCACGAATCGCTGGGCGATGTCACCAGCGGACAACGGCTCGTCGCGCAGCAGGGTCAGGATGTGCCGTCGTACCGGGTCCGCGATCGCGGTGGCCACCTCGTCCACCTGGAAAGCGTAACCTATGGGTTACGGGTTGGCGTGGTGAAGGCCACTGACCGCCGCATGTCGCCGCGTCGATGGTGGGCACATGATCACTTGACCTGGCACTCTTTATGGCATGGCCGCCCTCCTTCGCTCCCGCCTGACCGACTGGACGTTCGTCGTACCTGTGCTCGCCGTCCTGATATTGATGGTCACCTGGGGGCGGAGCCTGCCTGGGCCCGTCATCGTGGTTGTCGCGGTGCTGCTGGGCGGCGCGGTGCTCGCGGCGGTGCACCACGCGGAGGTGGTCGCCCACCGGGTGGGAGAGCCGTACGGGTCCCTCGTGCTCGCCGTCGCGGTCACCGTGATCGAGGTGGCCCTGATCGTCACGCTCATGATCAGCGGGCCGGAGAAGACCCAGTCACTCGCCCGGGACACCGTCTTCGCCGCCGTCATGATCACGTGTAACGGAATACTGGGTCTGTCCCTGCTGCTCGGGGCGCTGCGCCGCCGCGTCGCGGTGTTCAACCCGGAGGGCACCGGCGGAGCCCTGGCCACCGTGATCACCCTGGCCACCCTGAGCCTGGTCATCCCCAGCTTCACCACGGCCCGCCCCGGCCCGGAGTTCAGCCCGGCCCAACTCGTCTTCGCCGCCGTCGCGTCGCTGGCCCTGTACGGGCTGTTCGTGCTCGTGCAGACCGGCCGGCACCGCGACTACTTCCTGCCGGTCGACAGCCGGGGCAAGGTCATCGAGACGGAGGAGCACGCCAAGCCGCCTACGACCCGCGCGGCGTTGGTCAGCCTGGTCCTGCTGCTGGTGGCGCTGGTCGCGGTGGTCGGCGACGCCAAGACGGTCTCCCCGACCATCGAGGCCGGGGTCGCGGCGGCGAACCTGCCACACGCGTTCGTCGGCGTGATAATCGCGCTGCTCGTGCTGCTGCCGGAGACCCTGGCCGCCGCCCGCGCCGCCCGCCGAGACCGGGTCCAGACCAGCCTGAACCTCGCGCTCGGCTCCGCGATGGCCAGCATCGGCCTGACCATCCCGGCCATCGCGATCGCCTCGATCTGGCTGGACGGCCCGCTGCTGCTCGGCCTCGGCGGCACCCAGCTCACGCTGCTCGCGCTCACCGCCGTGACCGCCGTCCTCACTGTGGTGCCCGGCCGGGCCAACGTGTTGCAGGGCGGCGTACACCTGGTGCTGATGGCGGCCTTCGTCTTCCTGGCCGCCAGCCCGTGACCCGCACGGCCCGCCAGCTCGGCCCGTGACCCGCACGGCCCGCCGGCTCGTTTCGTGACCCGCACGGCCCGTGCGGGTCAGCCGGCGGGGGGTGGGTCGCCCGCGAGGCGCTCCGCGCGGGCGTTCAGGTAGCGCTGCTGCGCCAGGTTCGTCGAGCGCGCCGCCGCCATCCGGTACGCCTCCCGCGCGGCGACCCGTTCACCCTCCAGCTCCCACAGGTGGGCGCGAGCGGCCGGCAGTCGAGGGTCGTCGGCGAGACGGGGGTCGTCGGCCAGGTCG